>JACDAS010000352.1 GCA_013695295.1 Actinomycetota bacterium
TGTTCAACCGCACGATTGCGATCGTCGTCTCGATCAAGCTCGTGGTCTTCGTCCTCTTCGGCTTCTACAACCGGTGGTGGCGCTACGTGTCCACCAAGGACATGTGGGGCGCCGCGCGAGGGGTCGCGGTCGCGTGCCTCGTCGCCGACGTCACCGTCTACTTCGCCTCGCCCGTGCACGATCTCCGGCTGCCGCGCTCGATCGCGGCAATGGACCTCCTGTTAACCCTCGCGTTCGTCGCCGGCTCGCGCCTGCTCGCACGGTCGCTGATCGAGCGGCCGGGATCGGGCGGCCTCGTCGCGCGCGGCAAGGAGGTGATCGTGATCGGAGCCGGCGATGCGGGCCAGCTGATCGTCAAGGAGATGCAACGGTCGCGACGCCTCGGCTACACGCCGATCGGGCTGATCGACGACGACCCGCGCAAGAAGAACCTCCGCCTGCACGGAGTCCGCGTGCTCGGCACCACCGACGAGCTGCCCCACATCCTGCGCGACAACAAGCCCGACGAGCTCCTGATCGCGATGCCGTCGGCCGCCGGCGAGGCGCGTCAACGTGTGGTCGACGCGGCCCGGACGGCCCGCGTGCCGCTGAAGACGCTTCCGGGCCTCCACGAGCTGATCGCCGACGACGACAACCTCGCGTCGCAGCTGCGGCCGATCGAGGTCGAGGACGTCCTCGGGCGCGAGCCGGTCGACGTCGACCTCGACGCGATCGCCTCCTACCTGGCTGACGAGACGGTGCTCGTCACGGGCGCCGGCGGCTCGATCGGCTCGGAGCTCTGCCGGCAGATCGCGCGGGCCGGCGCCGCGCGACTGATCCTCGTCGACAACAGCGAGCCTGCCCTCTTCGGCATCGAGCGGGAGCTCGTCGGCGAGCGCGGCTTCCCCGCCAGCATCCCGGTGCTCGGCGACGTACAGAACCGGACGAAGATGCGCCAGGTGTTCGACCGCTACCGGCCGGGCGTCGTCTTTCACACGGCCGCCTACAAGCATGTCCCGCTGATGGAGGCGAACCCGCTCGAGTCCGTGCGAAACAACGTGCTGGGTACGAAGATCGTGGCCGATACGGCGGTCGAGTTCGGCGCCAGGCGCTTCGTGCTGATCTCGACGGACAAGGCGCTCAACCCGAGGGCGATCTACGGGCAGTGCAAGGCGATCTGCGAATGGATCGTCGAGTCCTACGGGGCTCGCGACGACATCTCGACGCGGTTCGTCGCGGTCCGGTTTGGCAACGTCCTCAACTCGGCCGGCAGCGTCGTGCCCATCTTTCGCCGGCAGATCGAGCGCGGCGGGCCCGTCACGGTCACCCATCCGGAGATGACGCGCTTCTTCATGACGATCCCCGAGGCGGCCGCGCTCGTCGTGCAGGCCGGATCGATCGGCGGTCGCGGCGAGATCTTCGTCCTCGACATGGGAGAGGCCGTCTCGATTCTCGAGCTCGCGCGGAACATGATCCGGCTCTCGGGCCGGGAGCCGGAGCGCGAGATCGCGATCGAGTTCGTCGGCACGCGACCGGGCGAGAAGCTGCACGAGGAGCTCTGGGGCGAAGCCGAAGAGGTCGCCGAGACGACGCATCCGAAGATCAGCCGTGCGAGGCGGCCGTCGATCGAGGCGGCCTGGCTCGAGGACGAGCTGCTCGTCCTGGAACACCTGGTCGACGAGGGCGAGACGCTCGAGCTCGTGTCGCGCCTCGCGGCGATGCTGCGGGAGCCCCGGCGTGCCGAGGCGCCCGTGCTCGAGGACACGCTCCACTAGAACTCGGCACAGCATCGGCACAGGGCCGTGACGGCTGCGTTTGTGTTGACGCCGCTCACCGTCCATCAGCGTCTCTAGGGTGAGCTCGAATGGATCGCGACCTGATCTTCGAGGGGCTCAACCCCGAGCAGCGGCGGGCAGTCGAGGCCGTCAGCGGCCCCGTTGCGATCCTCGCCGGAGCGGGTTCCGGCAAGACGACCACGATCACGCGGCGGATCGCGAACCAGGTCGCGACGGGCACCTTCGCGGCGCAGCAGATCCTCGCGGTCACCTTCACTGACAAGGCCGCCGCGGAGATGCGTGCGCGGCTCGACGCGCTCGGCGTCCGCGGGGTGCGCGCGAGGACCTTCCACGCCGCCGCGCTCCAGCAGCTCCACCGGTTCGGGCGGGCGCCAGCCCACGTCCTTCCCTCGAAGGTGCTGATGCTGCGGCACCTCGCGAACTCGCTCCCGAAGCCGTACCGGTTCCGCCCGGCGGCGGATCTTGCGACCGAGATCGAGTGGGCGAAGAACCGCCGGCTCTCCCCGGCTCGCTACGAGGACTCGGCGGCGCGGATGCCGCCGATCCCGATCGACCTGATGGCGAAGGTCTACCGGCGCTACGAGGAGCGAAAGCGCGAACGCGGACTGGTCGACTTCGAGGATCTCCTGGAGCAGACGATCTGCATGTTCGACGAGGACGGGGCTGCGCTGGTGCAGCTCCGCGACGAGGTGAGGGCGATCACGGTCGACGAGTTCCAGGACGTGAACCTGCTCCAGGGGACGCTGCTCGGCCGCTGGCTCGGAGACCGGGACGAGCTCTGCGTCGTCGGCGACGACCACCAGGCGATCTACTCCTTCACCGGCGCGACACCGCGGTACCTCCTCGAGCTGCCGATCCGCTTCCCGCAGGCGACCGTGGTGCGGCTCGAGGAGAACTACCGCTCGACGCCGCAGATCCTGGGACTCGCGAACCGGCTCGCCCCGACGCTGGGGGGGACCGAGAAGGTGCTCCGGGCGGTTCGCCCGGACGGCCCGGAGCCGGAGCTCAGTGAGTGTGCGACGGCCGAGGCGGAGACCGCGCACGTCGTCTCGCGGGTACAGGCTCTGCGGGCCGAGGGCGTCCCGCTGCACGAGATCGCGCTCCTCTTTCGGCTCAACAGCCGCTCCGAGCCGTGGGAGGAGGCTCGCGGAGCCGCGGGCATTCCCTTCCGCGTCCGCGGCGGAGCGTTTCTGGGGCGGCAGGCTGCCCGCCGGCTCCGCCAGGTGCTCGGCGGGTCGAGCTCCACAGCCGTCGCCGCGGATGTCCGCGCGGCTGCGCTCGCCGAGGGATTCCTCGAGCCGGTGCCGGCCGGGCTCGGGGAGGCCGAGGAGACTCGCCAGGACGACCTGCGGCGACTCGTCGAGCTGGCGGGCGAGCTGGACGACGGGGATCTGACCCTGACCGGCTTCGTGGCTGAGCTCGAGCGGCGGTTCGGCGGCTCCGACACCTCCGACGGCGTCAACCTGCTCACCTACCACCGGGCCAAGGGGCTCGAGTTCGAGGCCGTCTTCCTTCCGCGGCTCGAGGAGGGTGAGCTTCCCGTCCGGCAGGCGAAGACGGACGAGGCGGTCGCCGAGGAGCGACGCCTCCTCTACGTCGGGCTGACCCGGGCGAAGCGCCAGCTCAGCCTCTCCTGGACGGCCCGGTCGAAGCCGAGCCGGTTCCTTGCGGAGCTCGGGGCGACCTCCTCGACGCGCCGTGCCCCGGTCGAGCCCGACGACCCGGTCTACGCGGAGCTGAAGCGCTGGCGTGCCGAGCGGGCGACCGCGGACGAGAAACCGGCCTACGTCGTCTTCCACAACACGACCCTCGCCGAGATCGTCCGGCGCGGCCCGCGCACCCTCTCGGAGCTCGCGGCGGTGCCCGGCGTGGGGCCCGCCAAGCTGGAGCGCTACGGAGAGGAGGTGCTGGAGCTCCTCACGAGGTGAGCCGGCCGGCTCGAACGAGGCCTAGGAGGCCTAGGAGGCCTAGTCGAGCGCGGAGAGCAGGAGCTCGAGCATGAGCGCAGGCTCCCTGCGTACCCGACCGCTACTCGCGTCGCCTCGCCTGGTGAGGTCGAGTGCGCGCGGGTCGGTGAGCGGCCGCAACCGCCCGTCGCGGATCAGGGCCTCGTCGACGCCGCCGAGCCGTCCGCCGTACGTTGTGTAGACGGGAACGCCGAGGGCGGCCGCCTCGCGGTTCATCGTCCCGCCGGCGGAGACGACGAGATCCGAGCGCGCAATCAGGCTCTGAGCATCGACCGCGCGCTCGGGGACGATCAGTGACGGCAGGCCCAGGCCGCGGACGTAGTCTCGCTGCTCCTCGGTCCGCGGGAGGACGACTGCGCAGACGCCCTCGTGGCTGCCGAGGAAGGCCAGCACCTGCGGGAAAAGCGGATTCGAGCGGCGGTGGTAGAGGGAGACGTCGGGCGGGGTGCGGACGACGACGAGCGTCCGGTTCCGGTCGATCGTCCAGTCCTGAAGGACCGTCGCGTCGGGCTCGAAGTCGGCGAGGTAGTACTCCTCCTTCAGGCCCGGGTACTGGACGAGTTTCGGGGGTTCTGCGTCATATCGCGCTAGCCGCTCGGGGGGGATCGCGTCCGGGGTGACCACGCGCGTGGCCGCACGGCAGCCGAGCTGGTGCTGGAGCCAGGCGAACTCGTAGTCGAAGGTCGTCGTACTCGGGACGCCGAGCCGTCGGGCGGTCATCGTCAGCTCGTGCGAGCCGTGGGCCAGCGCGACGTCGAACTCGCGCTCTCGGGCCCAGCTACGAAGGGCTCGCAGCCGTGATCCGAGCGACTGCGCCTTCCCGAGCCGCGACCGGCCGCCGTGCCTGCCGATCACCTCGGCCTCGATCCCGTGCAGCTCGAGCAGCTGCAGGGTCTGTGCGTACTCGCGAGCGGTCACCTGAACCTCGTCGCCACGGGCGTGAAGCAAGGCGATCAGAGGTCGGAACACCAGCACGTGCGCCGACGCGGTCATGTCGATCCAGACCTTCACGTCGCGGTCAGGAGCTCACTGGCGGAGGCGTCGCGGCGGTAACCCTCGACGTGGTGCTCGTACCAGAGGGTGAAGGCGAGCAGGCCCCAGAGCTGGCGACTCAGGTCCTCGCGACCGGAGACGTGACGGTCGACCAAGGCGGACACCGCCTGGGAGCGGAAGAACCCCTGGCGCGCGAGGGTCGACGGAGAGAGCGTCTCCCGGGCGAACGGCTCCAGCTCGCCGCGAAGCCATGCCGCCGCCGGGATCGAAAAGCCACGCTTGCGGCCCGAGGAGATCTCGTCCGGCACGAGCGGCGCCACCGCCCTTCGAAGCAGCACCTTCTTCCGCAGCCCCCGGACCTTCAGTCGCGAGGGGAGCGCGAGCGCGAAGTTGGCGACGACGGTGTCCAGGAACGGGACCCGGGCCTCGAGGGAATGGGCCATCGAGGCCCGGTCCGTCTTCGTCAACAGGTCGTCGACGAGGTAGGTGCCGAGGTCGACGTCCTGCAGGCGTGCAAGCGGCTCGGCCTCCTCGGTCTCGGCGAAGCGCGCGCGCAGGAGGTCGACCGGGTCGAAACCTCCCCGGCGGCCGGTCAGGGCCGCGCGCGCATCTGCCGAGAAGATCTCCTTCCAGCCGTGGTGGCGCTCGAGCGGCGGCAGGTGCGCGCTGCGCGTGAAGCGCTTCGCCTTGTAGTCGAAGCTCGCGGCGGACGCCGAGCTGGGGAGTCGCTCGGCGAGTGGCCCCGCGAGCCGCGCGAGCGCTCCGAGCCGCGGCGCCAGACCGTCGGCGACGTACGTGTAGTAGCCGCCGAAGAGCTCGTCCCCGCCCTCGCCTGAGAGCGCGACCTTCACGTGTCCGGAAGCGAGCTGCGAGACGAGGTAGGTCGGGAGCGCGGACGAGTCGGCAAACGGCTCGTCGAAAACCCGCGCGAGCACCGGCAGGAGGAGCGCGGCGTCCGGACGCAGGACGAGCTCGTGGTGACGAGTCCCGTAGCGCTCCGAGACGAGCCTCGCGCGGGCGAGCTCGTCGAAGCTTTGCTCCTCGAAGCCGATCGAGAACGTGTGCAGCGGCCCGGCCGACTCCTGCGACGCGAGCGCGGCTAGCGCCGACGAGTCGATGCCCCCCGAGAGGAGGACGCCCACGGGAACGTCGCTCACGAGGTGCGCCCGCACGGAGTCGCGCAGGCGCGCCCGGAGCTCCTCGACGAGCTCGGCCTCGTCATCGTCGCGGACGGCCTCCACCGGAACCGGCGCTGGGCGGGCGAACCGCTCGAGGCGCGTGCGGCCGCCCTCCCAGGCCAGCAGGTGCCCGGCGGGCAGCTTCCGGGTCTCCCGGAAGATGCTGTATGGCGCAGGGACCGAGTTGAACGCGAGGAAGCCCTCGAGGGCGTCGAGGTCGATCTCGCCGCGGGGCAGTGCTCGCAACTCGGACGCGAAGCGCAGCTCCCCTGCGCGATGCCTGTAGTAGAGCGGCTTGATCCCGAACCGATCGCGCACCAGCAGCAGTCGACGCCGGCGGGAGTCCCAGATGGCGATCGCGAACATGCCGCGCAGGCGGCGGGCGAAGTCGTCGCCCTCCTGCTCGTACAGGTGCACGATCACCTCGGTGTCGCCCCGGCTCCGGAACCGGTGGCCCGCGCGCTCGAGGCCCGCTCGGAGCTCACGGTAGTTGTAGATCTCGCCGTTCTGGACGACGTGCACGCTTCCGTCCTCGTTCGAGACGGGCTGATCGCCCGTCTCGAGGTCGATCACCGAGAGGCGGCGCGCGGCGATTCCCACCGATCCGTCCACGAGCGCACCGTCGCTGTCGGGGCCCCGGTGAGCGAGCGTGGCGCTCATCGCGCCGAGCTCGGCAGGGTCGACGGCACCGGTCGCGGACACGATGCCGCAGATCCCGCACATGGTCGGAGACTCTATTCCCGGCTGCGGAAGAGGCCCCGGAGCGACTGCCCCGCCACGCGCCAGCCGGTCGCGACGACGGTGCGCAGGTACAGGCGTACCGAGCGATCTGCGATCCACTCGAGATCGTGCGCGAGCTTCTCGCCCATCGAGGTCTCGTAACCCCGTCGAACCTGCGCGAAGCCCGTCAGTCCCGGGCGCACGACGAGCCGCTGCCAGTAGGCAGGGAGCTGTGCGGCGAGCTCCTCGAAGAACCGGGGCCGGATCGGCCGCGGGCCGACGATGCTCATCTGCCCACAGAGGACGTTCCAGAACTGGGGGATCTCGTCGAGCTGAGTCGCCCTGAGCCAGGCGCCGAACTCGGTCACCTCCTCCCTGGTGCGGCGGACGAGCTCCGATCCGAGGTGCGGCCCGAGCCGCACCTCGGCGTCCGGCTTGAGCGTTCGGAACTTCAGCATCCGAAACACGCGTCCGCCCCGGCCGACGCGCTCGCCGCGGTAGAGGATGGGCAATCCGCTGCTCGCGAGGATGCCGAACGAGATCAGGAGGATGGCTGGCGCCGTCGCGATCAGGACGACCGTCGCGAGCAGGATGTCGAGCCCCCGCAGAGCAGGGTCGACTCCCCGCCGGCCCGGGCTCTCGCGCGCGAGCCTCGCGTAGCGCTGGGCGAGTCTCTCCGTCTCGAGTGCCGGCGGCGCGGCCATCTGGGGATGCTAGTGCCCCGTTCCAGAATTCTCTGACGATAAGCTCTGCTTATGTCGACCGAGGTCGGAGCGCTCCGGAGCGGAGCCTGACCCAGATGGACACGCGGCAGCTTGCGGCCTTCTGCACCGTGGTCGAGCAGCGCAGCTTCTCGCGGGCGGCGGAGCGCCTCGGGATCACGCAACCCGCTGTGAGCCTGCAGGTTCAGTCGCTCGAGAAGCGCCTCGGTCGCCGGCTCCTCGACCGCTCGGGGCGCCGCGTCGAGCCGACCGAGGCCGGCGAGCGGCTCTACCGGGGTGCCCAGCGACTGCTCGCGCTCGAGGATCAGCTCGTCGAGGACGTCGCAGGCAGCGACGACCGCGAGCTCGGCGGGACGCTTGCGGTGGGGGCCTCGACCGGCCCGGGGGGCAGCGTCGTCCCGCTCTGCCTGGCCCAGTTCCAGCGGCTCCATCCGCAGCTCGCGGTCGCGCTCTCGGTGCACGACACGCAGCGGGTGATCGAGCTCGTGGCAGAGCGGGAGCTCGAGCTCGGAATCGTCGGCGCGCCGACCCGCCACCGGGCGGTCGTCAGCGAGCCGCTCTTCCGAGACGAGGTCGTCCTCGCCTGCCCGCCGGCGCACCGGTTCGCCGGACGCACGATCTCGACCGAGGAGCTGCGGGCCGAGCCCCTGATCGTCATGCAGGAGGGTGCCGGCGTCCGTCAGGTGATCGAGCAGGAGCTGCGCGCCGCGGGACTCCGCCTCCGGGATCTGGATGTTCGCCTCCAGCTCGGCTTGCAGGAGTCGGTCAAGAGCGCCGTTGCGGCCGGCTTCGGGGTCACCTTCATCTCCCGCTCGGCGGTCGGGGCCGAGCTGGCGGCGGGGACGCTCGCCTCGGCGAGAGTGGCGGGACTCGAGCCATCGCGCGAGATCTTCCTCGTCCGGGCGGCCGGCCGCACGCCGAGTAGGGCGGCCGAGGCCTTCGTCTCCTTCGCGCGGGAACGGCTGGGATGATCGTCCGCTGGGGGCTTTCCGCCCTGCCGGCGATCCTCGGGGAGATCGGCTCCTCGGCCCCCCTCGTCGTCACGACACGTCGCTGGCGTGACCTCGAGCTGCCGGCCTCGCAGCGATTCCTGGGCGTCCGCCCGCACGCCGGGCGGGCGGGCGTCGAGGGGGCGATCGAAGCGGCTGGCGCGGCAGACGCGCTCGTGCCGGTCGGAGGCGGCAGCGCGATCGACACCGCCAAGGCCGTCTCGGCCGCCACCGGTCTTCCGGTGGTCTCGATCCCCACCACCTACTCGGGGGCGGAATGGACGGACTTCTACGGTGTTCGAGACGAGGAGGCACGACGCAAGGGAGGCGGCGCCGGCGCGCGCCTCGCCGGGATCGTCTACGAGCCGGAGCTGACGATCGGCCTCCCTCGCGCGGAGAGCGGCGGCACCGCCCTGAACGCGCTGGCGCACTGCGCGGAAGCGCTCTACGTCGCCGGCCGGACCGACGAAGGCGACCGGGAGGCGCTGGCCGGAGCTCGCCTGATCGCCGGCTGGCTTCCGCGCGTACTGGCGGACGGGGACGACCCCGAAGCCCGGCGCAACCTGCTCGAGGGGGCGATGCACGCCGGCGCCGCCCTCGGTGCCGCGGGCCTCGGCCTCGGCCACGCCATGGCTCAGGCCCTCGGCGGCCGCTACGGCCTTCCGCACGGCGCGCTGAACGCGCTCTGCCTGCCGCCTGCTCTCCGCTTCAACGAGCCGGCGGCCCCCGGGGCGCTCGCCGCGCTCGGAGGCGCGATCGGATCGGCCGACCCGGCGGAGCGGACGCGGGAGCTCGCGCGCCTGGCGGGGTTCGAGCGGCTCAGAGAGCTCGGCGTCCCGGAGGACGAGCTCGACCTGGTGGCCGAGCAGACGTCCGTGCGGGCGGGGGCGCGCGCCAATCCCCGGCAAGCGAGCCCGGCCGAGATCGCCGTTCTCCTCCGCTCGATCTGGTAGTCAGCAGGGTCCGTCTCGGGAGAGGTGCCACCTTCGGGTCGAATAATCCAGGCTTATCTCAGGAATTGACTAGACTGGCTCACCGTGAACCGTCTGCATTTCGACGTGCTCGTCGTCGGCAGTGGCGCTGCCGGGCTGGCCGCGGCCGTTTCTGCCGAGCGCGCCGGCGCGCGCGTCGGCCTCGTCACGAAGGGGACGGTGCAGTCGTGCAACTCGGCCAAGGCGCAGGGGGGAATCCAGGCGGCCTTCGCGCCTGACGACTCACCCGCGCAGCACGCCGAGGACGTGGTGCGGAGCTCGCACGAGACGGCAGATCCGAGACTCGTGGAGGTGCTCACATCCGATGCTCCCGGCGCGATCGAGTGGCTCGAGAGTCTGGGGGTCGAGTTCACGCGCGAGA
>JACDAS010000003.1 GCA_013695295.1 Actinomycetota bacterium
CCGCGCGCGCGGCTGCGCTGAAGGAGAGCAGGCCGGCCGCGGTGGGCGTCGGGTTGATGTTGAGCGTCCAGCCGCTCACGATCTGACCTACGTCGTCGCTGCAGTCGTCCGCGACGTAGAGCTTCCAAGGGCCGCTCATCGCCGTCGCCGCCGACATGCCGTTGAACACGCTCAGCGCCGTGCCGTAGGGACCGGCGGGCGGCTGCGGGCCCGGGACGCCGTTCGTCGGAAAGACGTCGGGATCTGAAGGGCAGGGCAGCCCGAAGCCGTCGTAGTTCGTCGGCTTGTAGGTGGTGCCAATGCAGGCCTGGTCCCCGGGGACGTTGGTGGGCGCCGCGTCGTCGAAGGTGACCGTCAAGTTCGACACCCCGGGGAGGCCCCCGCACGCGTCCGACATGAGGAGCACGGTGCTGCCGTTGGGCCCGACGAGCAGCACGTCGACGTCGACCGGAAAGCTGTGGGTGAAGCCGTTCAGCGACACCGTCACCTTCGTGACCGCCGACGTGAGGCCGGTGGGCGTGATCGGCGACGGATAGGGGCTGGCGGCGCTCGGGATGTCTGGGCCGCCGCCTGAACCCGGGAGCCCGTCGTTGATCGTAATCGTCGTCGAGTTCGTGAACGAGAGCGCGCTCGCGGTCCCCGCGAACAGGAGGGCAGAGGCGGCGAAGCAGAGGACAAGCAGCGAGGTCGCGCGCGGGTTCATGGAGCCTCCTGTCGGCTGGGCGGAAGCTCGGATGATAGCCCACAAGTCAGGCCTTCGGGCCTGCCGCTGCGATCTCTGCGCCGGCCTCGCCGGCGAAGCGCTCGAAGTTCTCCCGGAACATCGTCGCGAGCTTCCGGGCCTTGACGTCGTAGGCTCCGGAATCGGCCCAGGTCGAACGGGGATCGAGCAGCGAGCTGTCGACCCCGGGAACCTCCGTCGGCACCTCGAAGCCGAACCACTCGTCACGGCGGAAGCGTGCTCCGTCGAGGGCGCCCTCGAGCGCGGCGCGGAGCATCGCGCGGGTCGCGTCGATCGGCATGCGACGTCCCTCGCCGTGAGGCCCGCCGGTCCACCCGGTGTTCACGAGCCAGACGGTCGCAGCGTGCGCGGCGAGCTTCTCGCCCAGCATCCGCGCGTAGACCGCAGGTGGCTGGGGCAGGAATGGCGCTCCGAAGCACGCCGAGAAGGTGGCCTGCGGCTCGCTGACGCCGATCTCGGTGCCCGCCACCTTGGCGGTGTAGCCCGAGAGGAAGTAGAACATCGCCTGCTCCGGCGTCAGGCGCGCGATCGGCGGCAGGATGCCGAAGGCGTCGGCGGTCAGCATCACGATCGAGCTCGGATGGCTGGCCCGCTTCTCCGGCAGCGCGTTGGAGATCTGCTCGAGCTTGTACGCCGCCCTCGTGTTCTCCGTCTTCGACGCGTCGTCCAGGTCGAGGACGCCCCGTTCGTCGGCGACGACGTTCTCGAGCACGGTCCCGAAGCTGCGAGTCGTCTCGTAGATCTCGGGCTCGGCGGTGGGTGAGAGGCGGATCACCTTCGCGTAGCAGCCGCCCTCGATGTTGAACACGCCGTCCTCGCCCCACCCGTGCTCGTCGTCGCCGATCAGCGAACGCTCGGGATCGGCCGAGAGCGTCGTCTTGCCCGTGCCGGACAGGCCGAAGAAGATCGCGACCTTTCCCTGCGCGTCGACGTTCGCCGAGCAGTGCATCGGCAGCACGCCCTCGAGCGGGAGCCGGTCGTTCATCAGCGTGAAGATCGACTTCTTGATCTCGCCTGCGTAGAAGGTGCCTCCAATCAGCACTTCCCCTCGGGAGGGGTGCAGCACGACGAAAGTCGAGCTTCGAGTCCCGTCCTCGCCCGGGTCGGCCTCGACCTCCGGCGCGTGCAGGACGAGCGCCCGGGGCACGTGCTCGGCGATCTCGTCGGCGCTCGGCTCGATGAAGAGCGTCTTCGCGAACAGGGCATGCCACGGGCTCTCGGTCACCACGCGAAGCGAGAGCCGGTGGGCGGGATCGGCTCCGGCAAAGGCGTCGACGACGTAGAGGTCCCGCCGTTCGAGGTAGGCGGTCACCTTGGCGCGCAGCCCCTCGAAGCTCTCCTCGGAGATCGCCTGGTTGACGTCGCTCCACCAGATTCGGTCCTCCGAGTCGGGCTCGCGGACGACGAACTTGTCCTTCGGGGCGCGCCCGGTGTGCACCCCGGTGTCGACCACGAGCGGGCCGCCCTCGGCGAGCGTCACGTCGCCGCGCGCGAGCGCGTGGGCATAGAGCATCGAGGTGGTCGGGTTCCAGTGGACGGTGCCCGTCGTGTGGACTTCGTGCTCCACGAGGTCGACCTTGGCCTGAAACTCTGTCGAGGTCGCCATCGCCGAGATCCTACGCTGCCTCTTTAGAAGCGTGTGTCTCTACCCCGGGCGCTCGTCCGGTCGGTTCAGACGGAGCCTGGGTCTGGACCTATGCGCTCGTTCGGTCGGTTCAGACGGATCACGGGCAGAGCCCGCGATCCTGACGCGGGCATCGCAAGCGACGCCCTAAAAAGCTCTCACAAAAAGAAGCCTTGAGCCGCTGGGCCGCGCTGGACGCCGCGATGCAGCGTCCTCGGTCGCCCGAATAGCGCTGCTATTCGGACTCCCTGCGTCCTTGCCTCACGACGACCATCGCAGCCCAGCGACGAAGCGTCATTCTGTGAGAGCTTCTAAGCGTCGCCGAGCGTGGGGAAGAGATCCGGCTTCACCCGCAGGGTGCGGAAGAGCTTTCGGAAGTCCCGCTGGAAGAGCGGCCACCGCTCGGCGTTCGCGGTCGCAACGAAGACGTAACCGCGGCCGTCCTCGACGTAGTAGAGGTCGATCGAGGTCTCGTAACCCTTATCCCCCTCCGCGCCGTAGCGGCGCACGTAACCGCGTCTGCCGCCGAGTAGCGCCACTGGGCCGAATGCGTACTGGCGGAAGCGGGGGTAGTTCTCCTTGAAGTCCTGGTCGTACTGGCGC
>JACDAS010000004.1 GCA_013695295.1 Actinomycetota bacterium
CGGGCCCCCTCCTTCGCCGCAGCGATCCAGCCGCCGCAGCGAGCCTCCCGCCGGGCAGAGCCCGGCTCCGGCGGCGGCCGACCGCGGCGCGGCAACCCGCGAAACCTGTCACAGCGTCGCGAATCCAGCCGCCGGGAAGGGCTAGCGTCGGCGCTCGTCGGGTGGCGGCGGCGCCGCCCGCGGGCGGCGCTGCGCGTGCGGATGGGCCCGGAAATAGAGGTCGCGCCGGCGCGCGTCGCTCACGTGGGTGTACAGCTCCGTCGTCGCGAGGTCGGCGTGGCCGAGCATCTCCTGGACGCTTCGGAGGTCGGCGCCGCCCTCCAGCAGATGGGTGGCGAAGGAGTGACGCAGCAGGTGTGGGTGGATGCGCTCGGGCTCGAGTCCTGCCGTTGCAGCCAGGCGGCGCAGGATCAGGAAGGCCCCCGCCCGGGTCAGCGGCCCCCCCTTGGCGTTCAGGAACAGCTCCGGGCGGTGGCGCCGGTCGAGGAACGGCCGTCCCCGGGCGAGATAGCGGCGGACGGCCTCGGCCGCACGCCGGCCGAGGGGGACGACCCGCTCCTTGCCGCCCTTGCCGACGCAGCGGACGAGCCGGCCGTCGAGGTCGACCGCGCCCCGCTCCAGCCCGACCGCCTCGCTGACGCGAAGCCCGGCGCCGTACAGCAGCTCGACCAGGGCCTGGTCTCGCAGTGCCCGAGGGGCCGTCCCAGACGCCGCGTCGATCAGGCGCTCGGCCTCCCCCGGGGAGAGCGTGCGCGGGAGTCGACGCACGCGCCTCGGCAGCTCGAGCGCCGACGCAGGATTCTCGAGCCGCGTGCCAAGGAGCAGCTGGTGGCGGAAGAACGAGCGGAGCGCTGCAATCCGGCGGGCGATCGTCGCGCCCGAGAGGCCCGCGGCGCGGCCCTCGGCGACGTAGCGCTCCAGCTCCTCGGTCGTCGCCGACCCGACCGGCCGCCGCAGCCAGCCCGAGAAAGCGTTGAGGTCGCGGCGGTAGGCGTCGACGGTCTTCGGTGCTCGCCGCGTCCCGAGTAGGGCCAGGAAGCCGTCGAGCTCAGGGTCGGGAGCGCCCATCAGCTAGCCGCGAGTTCTCTCCGGCGGTCGCTTCGCCTTCCCACGACGCCGCCGCACGAGCTGCGGCAGCGCGAGGATCGCGAGCGCCTGGAGCACCGCGGCGGCGCCGACGATCGCTGCCGTGTCGCTCCAGAACCGGTCTGGATAGAGCCGCCGGAGCGTGTCGGCGTCCCGGAAGCGCCACGTGCCAGTTTCGAACAGCAGGCCGTGGAAGCCCTCCTCGAACGTCTCGTAGCTCGTGAGGACCAGGACGACCGCCGCGGCGGCGAGCGCGAGGGTCACCCACGCGCCCGCGGCGAGCCCGCGCGGGACGACCCCCCGCGAGGCGGGCCGAATCGAGAGGAGCAGCGCGAGCGCGGCGAGGGCGGCGAGCGCGAGCAGGTGAGCCGGGTAGATGCGCCCGAGCCACCGGCGCACGTCCCGCATGTGCCGGAGCTCGCGCTGCCCGAAGGCGGGTTTTCCGCTCGGCAGCCGCGCCTCGCGCAGCAACCGGATCCCCCTCCCGCCGGGCTCGACCGAGTGGAGGCCGACCAGGCCGAGCTCTGTCCGCTCGCGTCGATCGAGCCCGTAGCGGTCGGCGGGCAGCCGGCGGTACTCGAGCCGGACGTACCAGTCGTTCGCGAGGAGCCGCACCCCGTTCAGGGTCAGGACCCCGGGGACGCAGAGGGCGACGGCGGCCGTGAGAGCGGCGACGGCGAGGCGCGGCACCCCGGAAAGCCCTCAGGAGCGGGGGTGGGCGCGGTCGTAGACGCGCCGGAGTCGCCGGGCGTCGACGTGGCTGTAGACCTGCGTCGTCGAGAGCGAGCTGTGGCCGAGCAGCTCCTGGATCGTGCGCAGGTCGGCGCCGCCCTCGAGCAGGTGGGTGGCGAAGGCGTGGCGGAGGCGGTGCGGGTGGGCGTGCAGCCGCCTGAGGGTGCTCGTGTCGAGGCGGCGCCCGCGCGCCGAGAGGAAGAGCGCGTTCTCGGCCCCGCTCGCGAGCAGCGGCCTTGCCTGCCGCAGGTACCGCGCCGCCCAGTGCGCCGCCTCCTCCCCGAGCGGGACGACCCGCTCCTTGCTGCCCTTGCCGCGGACGCGCACGAGCTCCTGCTCGAAGTCGAGGTCGGCGAGGTCCAGGTCGACGGCCTCGCGGCTTCGCAGGCCGGCCGAGTAGACGAGCTCGAGCAGCGCTCGGTTGCGCAACGCCAGCGCCCCGTCCCCCTCGGCCGCAGCGAGCGCCTCATCGACCTCGGACGTCTTGGGGACGTCCGGCAGGCGTCGCGGGCGCCTCGGGGCGAACGAGCCCTCGGGCACGCGCGCGGGGCCGAGCGAGAAGCGCAGGAAGGCGCGCACGGCCGCGAGCTTGCGCGCGATCGTCGCGGGGGCCAGCTTGCCGGGCTGCCGGCCGGGCCGGGAGGCGCCGAGCTGCGTCGCGTAGTCGGCGAGGACCCTGACGTCGACACCGCCGAGCGAGGTGCCGCGAGCGCGGAGCCACGTCGTGAACTCCTCCAGGTCGGCCCCGTAGGCGCGCCGGGTCGCCTCCGCGAGGGCCGGGCTCGCGAGGAAGCGTTCGAGCTCGGCCCTCACCCTGCGGGGATTCGCCCCGGTCCTCGCATCGCCTGCCTCGATGTCTATCGCCGCGAGAGGAACCCCGCCAGGCCGTTCGCGATCGCCTGGGCGATCCGCTGGCGGAAGCCGGGCCGGCCGAGGAGCGCCGCGTCGGTCACGTTCCGCATGTTTCCGGTCTCGATGAACACCTTCGGCACGTCGGACAGGTTCAGGCCACCGAGATCCGCTCGTGCGTCGAGGCCGCCGGCGCCGGCGTAGGTCGCGTAGGGAATCCCGGTCCCGACCCGGTAGGTCGCCCGCAGCTTCAGCGCCAGCACGTACGACGCCCCGGCGATGTCGTCCGTGAGACCGCGCACGGGAGCCGGGTAGATGACGTGGAAGCCGCGCCCCGTCGAGGGCCCGCCGTCGGCGTGGATCGAGAGGGCGACGTTGGCGCGCAGGCGGTTGCCGATCGCCGCGCGCTCGGTGATGCAAGGCCCCCACGCCGGGCTCCGGGCTCCGCGGGTCAGCTCGACGCGCGCACCGAGGCGGCGCAGGATGCGCCGGGTCCGGACCGCGACGTCGAAGGCGAAGTCCGCCTCGGTGTAGCCAGCGGCCGTGGCCGTGCCGGTTGTGTCGCAGGCCTTGCGGAGCGTGCCCGCGTTCACCTCCCGGTTGATCTCGGTCGGGTGCGCGAAGTTGCCGGGATTGTGCCCGGGGTCGAGCACGATCGTCTTTCCGCGGAGCGCCGCGAGCAGCTGCGGCGCCGCGGGCGCCTCGGCCCCGCCTGCCGCAGCCGCGAGGAGTGCCACGACGAGGAGGCCCGGACGTATCACCCTGCGTATTGCAGCAGAACCGGCAGCTCGCAAGTTGCGGGCCGCAGCGGATGCGGGCAGGCTTCCGAGGCCCGTGCCGTACTGGCTCATCGCCCTGATCGGATCGATCGCGCTCGCCGGGACCGTCGTCCCCGGCATCCGCCTGTACTGGCCCTCGCGCTCCGACCCGGTGCGCCGCAGCGATCTCGGCCTTGCGCTGATGACCGGAGCGCTGATCGCCTTCTCCGTCCTGCTGCTCCAGCTGCTCTTCGACATCCGGCTCGCGCAGTCCGATCAGGAGAGCTCGGCCCGGGAGGACCAGGCGAACTTCCAGCTCTTCGTGACGCGCGAGCGCGAGCTCGCGGGGGTCGACCTCTCCCAGAAGAACATGCGGGCCTTCTTCCTCCAGGGGAAGGATCTCGCGGGCTCGGACATGAGCTCCTCGGACCTCCGGGACGCGGTGCTGCGGCACTCGAGCCTCGTCGGCGCGAACCTGACCGACGCCGACCTCCGGGATGCCGACCTGCGCTATGCGAACCTCGACGAGGCGAATCTCGAGGGCGCCGACCTCGAGGGGGCGAAGCTCGCCTTCGCGAGCCTCGAGGGCACGCGGCTTCGCGGTGCCAATCTGAAGCGGACGGACCTCGGAGTCGCCACCCTGCGCGCCGACCTGCGCGGCGCGATCCTCCAGGGCGCGAACCTCTACAACGCCGACCTCGCCCCGGCCAACCTGAAGGGCGCGAACCTCCGCGGGGCCGACCTCAAGTACGCGACCCTCCGGGGAGCGATCCTGCTGGGCGCGGACTTCCGGGCGGCGATCCTCGAGGGCGTCAACTTCTCGCACGCGACCTACGACTGGCGGACGCGCTGGCCGAAGAGCCTCGATCAGCGGCCTTGCCCGCGGCAGGCGAAGCGGGCGTGCCGCTTCCCCGCGGGGGCGAGCGCGGGCGCCCGGGAGGCGTTCCCCGTGCGGCTGAAGGAGTTCCGCCGTCTGCTCGTCAACCACCTGCCGACCGGGTGGAAGATGGTCCCGGATCCGTTCGGGATCACGCTCGCCTCCTCGGCGGACGAGGCGCACGTCTACGGCGAGAGCATCCCGCTTCCCCCGGGGATGAAGGTCGGCGAGTACGCGCGCCAGTACGACCAGGACTTCAAGGAGAACTACCCCCGCTTCCGCCAGTACGCATTCGGCCCAGTGGCGCTACTCGGCGGCAGACGCGGTTACGTGCGCCGCTACGGCGCGGAGGGGGATAAGGGCTACGAGACCTCGATCGACCTCTACTACGTCGAGGACGGCCGCGGTTACGTCTTCGTTGCGACCGCGAACGCCGAGCGGTGGCCGCTCTTCCAGCGGGACTTCCGAAAGCTCTTCCGGACGCTGCGGGTGAAGCCGGATCTCTTCCCGACACTCGGCGACGCCTAGGATCCCGGCGATGGCGACCTCGACAGAGTTTCAGGCCAAGGTCGACCTCGTGGAGCACGAAGTCCACACGACGGGCACCGTCCACTGGAACCCGACCACCTCGATGCTCTATGCGCACGCGCTCGCGCGCGGCGACGTGACGCTAGCCGAGGGCGGACCGCTCGTGGTCGACACCGGGGTGCACACCGGGCGCGCCCCGAAGGACAAGTTCGTCGTCCGCGAGCCCGACTCGGAGGACCGAATCTGGTGGAGCGACGTCAACCAGGCGATCTCAGAGGAGAGCTTCGAGGGGCTGCGCGCCAAGGTGACCGCCTACCTCGAGCGGCGGGACCTCTACGTCGTCGACGCCTTTGCCGGAGCCGATCCCGCCCACCGGCTCTCGCTTCGCGTGGTGACCGAGAGCCCGTGGCATGCCCTGTTC
>JACDAS010000034.1 GCA_013695295.1 Actinomycetota bacterium
GAGACGAGGCGTCGGATCGCAGCGGTGACGGCCGCGCTCCACGAGGAGGTCGGCCCGGCTCGGACGACGATCGCGGAGATCGCGCGGAGGGCCGGTGTCCAGCGGCTCACCGTCTACAAGAACTTCCCGGACGAGTACGAGCTGTTCGCGGCGTGCCAGCGCCACTTTCTGTCCGAACCCCCCGCCCGATCCCGAGCCGGCCTTCCGCATCGCCGACCCCGGCGAGCGCCTCGAGGTCGTGCTGCGCGAGCTCTACCGCTGGTACCGACGCAACGAGCGCATCTCTGCGAACGTCCGGCGTGACCGCGAGCTGGTGCCGGCCCTCGACGCGCTGATTGCGGACACCGGTGACGCCAAGACGGCCGAGCTCGCCAGGGCGCTCGCGGCCGGCTTCGGAAACCGTGGGAGGCCCAGGCGCGCGGTTCGCGCTGCCGTTTCGCTCGCGCTCGACTTCTGGACCTGGCGGCGACTCGCGAGGGAGGGTCTCGACGACTCACCGGCAGCGCGCCTGATGGCGGACGCCGTGCGGGCCGCGGCGCGGAAAAACGCCCGCTCATAACGGGGGCCCGCGCAGACTCCGCAACCTTCGGCCGCTCCGCACGCCAAGAGCCTGAAACCTTCTAAGCGTGCAGGCCTCGGCCGAAGGCCGAGGGTCTGCGCGGGCCACTGGCTCTTGACAGGTGACCGATAGGTCACATATAGTCCCAGCGTGGCAAACGACGAAGACCGGGTGTTCAGGGCGCTCGCAGATCCGACGCGTCGCTTCTTGCTCGATCGGCTGTTTACGCGTGACGGCCGCACGCTGACCGAGCTCGAGTCGGAGCTGGAGATGACGCGCTTCGGTGTGATGAAGCACCTGCGCGTGCTCGAGGATGCTGGCCTCGTCGTCACTCGCCGCTCGGGCCGGGAGAAGCTGCACTACCTGAACCCGGTGCCGATCCGGCTGATCCACGACCGGTGGATCGACAAGTACGCCGAGCGCCGGGTGTCGGCGCTCGCAAGCCTCAAACAGAAGTTGGAGGAGATCGGATGACGACGATGACCGAGACGAACGTGACCGTGCAGGTCCACCAGGTGTTCATCAGGGCAACGCCCGAGGCGATCTGGGACGCGATCACGAAGCCCGAGTTCACGCGGGACTACCTCTACGGAACGCGGGTCGAGTACGACCTCCGCCCGGGCGGGGCCTTCCGCTCGATCTCGGGGGACAGCGACGAGGTGCTCGTCGACGGCGAGGTGATCGAGGCCGACCCGCCCTCGAAGCTCGTCCAGACGTGGCGCTTCCTCTACGACCCGGAACTGACGGCCGAAGGGGCGAGGCGTGTCACGTGGGAGATCGAGCCGGGCGACGGAGGCGTGACGAAGCTGACGGCGATCCACGAGCTCGACGGCGCGCCGAAGACCGCCGAGCACGTCTCCGGCGGCTGGACGTACATCCTCAGCGGCCTGAAGACGCTGCTCGAGACCGGCAAGCCCCTCGCGGGATAGGCGGGGCTCCCGGCGGAGGCTCCGCCTGCGGGCGGAGACCTCCGCCGCCCCGGCTTGACCGGGTCCCGGCCAGGTGCTTGGATCGCCGGGGGAACGATGCCGTCGGGACTGTTCATGGCGCTCGCCGACCGCCTCGACCGGAGGGTCGGCTGGCATCGCCTGCCGCGCCTGCTCGGGCTTCTGACGCTGATCGGACTCCGCTCGCGGCTGCGGCAGCGAAACCTCCACGACACGGGCCTCGCAGAGCCCGACCCGGACCTGCTCGAGCGGGCCCGCGACCCGGAGGCGGCAGCGACCAGGACGCTCGACGGCACGCTCAACGATCTCGACTCACCGACGATGGGGAGGATCGGCGCCCGCTTCGGCCGGAACGTGCCGGTCGAGGAGACGTTCCCCGAGCCGGAGCCGGCGATTCTCCAGCCGAGCCCGCGCGCGGTCAGCATGGGGCTCCTCACGCGCGAGACGTTCCTCCCGGCGACGACGCTGAACGTGCTCGCCGCGGCGTGGCTCCAGTTCGAGGTGCACGACTGGTTCAGCCACGGCAAGGATGAGGCGGAGAACCCGTGGGAGGTGGCGCTCGCCGCAGACGACCCGTGGCACGAGCGGCCGATGCGGATCGCGCGGACTCGCCGCGATCCGACCGGCGACGACGATCCGGCGACCCCGCCGACCTACGCCACGGCCGACAGCCACTGGTGGGATGGCTCGCAGATCTACGGCTCCGACCCGGCCTTCGCGAACGCCGTGCGCGCGCACGAGGACGGGAAGCTCCGGCTCGACGACGACGGCCTGCTCCCGCGCGACCTCGAGCGCGTCGTCGACATCTCCGGGGTCGCCGGGAACTTCTGGATCGGCCTCGGCCTGCTCCACACGCTCTTCGCCCGTGAGCACAACGCGATCTGTGACCGGCTCCGGGCCGAGCACCCGACGTGGCCGGACGGGCGGCTCTACGACACGGCGCGGCTCGTCAACGCCGCCCTGATGGCGAAGATCCACACCGTCGAGTGGACGCCGGCGGTGATCTCGCACCCGACCACCCGCTACGCGATGCACGCGAACTGGTGGGGCCTCGTCGGCGAGCGGCTCGGCCGGCGCATCGGGCGGCTCGGCTCGGGCGAGGTGCTGAGCGGGATCCCGGGCTCGCCCACGGACCACCACGGCGTCCCGTACTCCCTGACCGAGGAGTTCGTGGCCGTCTACCGCATGCACCCGCTGATCCCGGACGACTACACCTTCCGTGCGGTCGCGGACGACCGCGTGCTCGAGGAGCGCACCTTCCCGGAGCTCGGGGCGCTGCAGACGCGCGGGCGACTCGAGGAGATCGGGGTCGCGAACGCGCTCTACTCCTTCGGGGTCGCGCATCCGGGCGCGATCACGCTCCACAACTACCCCCGCTCGCTCCAGCGGCTCGAGCGCCCAGACGGGACGGTGCTCGACCTGGCCGCGACGGACGTCCTGCGCATCCGCGAGCGCGGAGTCCCCCGCTACAACCGCTTCCGGGAGCTCTTCCGGCTGGCGCCCGCGCGGTCGTTCGACGACCTGACGGACGACCCGGGCTGGGCACGTGAGATCGAGCAGGTCTACGGCGGCGACCTCGACAGCGTCGACCTGATGGTCGGTCTCTACGGCGAGCCGAAGCCGAAGGGGTTCGGGTTCAGCGACACGGCCTTCAGGGTCTTCATCCTGATGGCGTCGCGGCGCCTGAAGAGCGACCGCTTCTTCACGCGCGACTACACCCCCGAGACGTACACCCGGACCGGCCTCGACTGGATCAACGAGAGCACGATGACGACGGTCCTCCTGCGTCACTACCCGGAGCTCGAGCCGGCCCTGCGGGGTGTCGACAACGCCTTCGCCCCCTGGAAGCGGGTCATCTGAACGGGCCGGTCCGGACAGTGGGCCGGGCTCCTGCGCGCGATCAGCGGTAGCCCCCTTCGGACAGGCCCCTACGGAGCGGCCTCGGCCGCCTCGTGCACGCGCTCGGCTGCGGCTGTCGCGATTGGGTCGCCGTGGCCGACGCCGAGGACGGCCGGCTCGAGGGCCGCCAGCCGTTGCAGCGATTGCCGGTGCTCTGCCTCGTTCAGCTGGAAGCCCGGCCAGCCCGGGCCGAAGGACGGCCAGGTTGCGATCGCGTCGCCCGCGACGAGGACCCGCTTCTCGGCGGAGTAGAGGGCGAGGTGGCCGGGCGTGTGCCCGGGCACGTGCAGCACGCTTAGCGGCCCGACCCGGTCGCCTTCGGCGACCGTGCGGTCGACCGGGCACGGGACGTGCTTCGGCCGTCCGAACCGCAGGCCGAGGCGGAAGGGGATGAGCCCGAGCGGCCGGAGCGGAAGCAGGCTGCCCGCCTGGGCCTGCCGGTCGCCGCCGATGATGTCCGCTTCCCACTCGTGGGCGTGGACGGTGGCCCCGGTCAAGCGCTTCAGCGTTGCGAGGCCGCCGAGGTGCGAGCGGTGCGCGTGCGTGAGGACGATGTTCCGCACGTCGGCGGGCTGCCGCCCGATCCCCCGCAGGTAGTCGCAGACGACGTGGGCGTCGTCGTCGAACAGCGTGTCGACCAGGGTCAGCTCCTCGCCGTGCTCGAACAGGAACGCGTGGACCCGCCCGCCGCGCTTCTGTCCGATGCTGTGAACTCCTGGTGCGATCTCCATTGCAGCTCCGTGCCGCTACGAGGAGGGGCCCGGGCGCGGCTTCGCCTCGAGCGGCCGCGCGTTCGACCAGCCGTGCCAGCGCAGCACTCTGACCTCCGCAGTCCAGCTGTCCCGCTCGCGGTCTCGATACTCCCGGCCCGTGTAGCGCTTGGCGATCCGGTCGATGTCCGCGAGGTCGGGATCCGGGCGGAGGTCGGAGACGCGCCCGATCAGCGAGACGTGCGCATACCAGCTGTCTGCGTCGAGGACGGTCACGGCGACGCGCGGGTTCGCGCGCATGTGCCCGAGCCGGCGCCGGCTCGCGTCCATGTTCAGGAGCACCGTCTGCGAGCCGGTCCACTCGTACCAGGTCGCCGCCGTGTGCAGCTCGCCGTCGGGACGGACGGTCGCCACGACGCACGGGTTCGGGCCCCTGAGGAGCGTCTCGAGCTCGGGCGGCGGCGGGCCCGTCGGCATCCGCGCCGAAGAATACCGCCGCCCATCCCGGCGTTCGTGTTTTACGCAAGCCTTACGCAGCCCTGACCGGAGCCAGCCGCCCGCGGCCTACGATCGCACGAACGATTGGACATCGAGAGGAGCAACAGACACCGTGAAACCGAAACTCGCACTGCTCGCCGCCGCCGTCGCCGGTCTCTTCGCGTTCGCACCCGGAGCGCTCGCGGCCGGCCCGGTCGACGCGGTCAAGAGTGACATCGCGAAGCTCCAGGCCGACCTCCAGACGGCTCACGACATCCTGATCGCCGACGCGAAGAAGCTGACGGCCGACGCGCAGGCGGCGAAGGGTGGCAACGCGGCTGCCGCGAGGGCCACGATCAAGGCCGACCGGGCGAAGCTGCGGGCCGATCGAAAGTCCGCGCACGAGATACTGAAGGCCGACCGGATGCAGCTCCGCGCTGACCTGAAGGCTGCACGGGAGGCGAAGGTCGACAGGGCCGAGCTGAAGCCACTGCTCCAGCAGCTCCGGGCGACCGCGAAGCAGCTCCGCGCCGAGATCCATGCCGCGATCGTCGAGGCGAGGCAGGCGGTCCGGGAGCTCAGGGAGAGCCTGAAGAAGTAGGGCGCCTGCAGACAGAGCAGATTCGGAACGTCGAGGCGCCCCGGCCACGCAGGGGCGCCTCCCGCGTCCCGGGCTGTTCTTAGCAGCTGGTGACGGGGTCCACCTCGTCCAGCCAGCGGCCGCCGACCTTCACGTAGAGGTCGTTCGTGATCGTCGCGAGCACCTTCGTGCCCCGGAGGTACTTGTACTTGACGATTCCGCGCGAGCCCGTGATCTGCTCGCCGGTGACCTTGAGCGTGATCCCCTTGAGCTGGCTACGGCTCTTCGCCGCCTGCTGCTGGAACTTCGCATACCCGCACTGCTGCTTGAAGCGAGTGGTGAAGAGGCCGTAGAGCTTCTTGAACTCGCCTACCCGAAGCAATCGGTCCTGCTGCAGTGTCACCTGCGCGGGCCCGGTCGGGGACAGGGACGGCGCCGCGGCGGCGCCTGCGGCAAGCAGGGCAAGTGCGGTGATCACCGCCGCTAGGAGCTTCGAAGTGGTGCGCACGGGATTCCTTTCGTCCGTTGGCCGAAGCGAGTGTAGAGGGATGAACGGAGGCATCGAGACCTCAGTTCGGCGCCGACCGGTCCCGGTTGATAGAAGTCGCCGCCGTGAGCCAGTTCGGGGAGACGATCGCGAAGGCGTATGCCGTGAACGGCGTCGCGCTCGAGCTCGGACGCGGCGTGCTGGAGGCGGCAGTCGACCCCGCTGCGCTCGTCCAGGTGCCGCTCGCGATGACGAACCGCCACGGCCTGATCGCCGGTGCTACCGGCACCGGCAAGACAAGCACGCTCAGGATCCTCGCCGAGCAACTCTCGGTTGCCGGCGTGCCGGTCGTCGCCGCCGACGTGAAGGGTGACCTCTCCGGCCTCGCCAATCCGGGCCCCGCGGGCGGCTCCGCGGAGCAGCGCGCGGGGGAGCTCGGCGAGCCGTTCGAGCCCCGCGGGTTCCCGGTCGAATACCTCTCGCTCGGGGGAATCGGCCCGGGGGTGCCGGTCAGGGCGACCGTATCCGACTTCGGGCCGCTGCTGCTCGCGAAGATCCTCGACGCGAACGAGACCCAGGAGCAGAGCCTGTCGCTCCTCTTCCACTACGCCGACGCGAAGGGCCTGCCCCTCCTCGACCTGGCCGATCTGCGGTCGATGCTGACGTTCCTGGACTCCCCCGAGGGCCGAGCCGAGCTGAAGGGGATCGGCGGTGTCTCGTCCGCCACGGTCGGTGTGCTGCTCCGCTCGCTCGTGCAGCTCGAGGACGGGGGCGGCAACGAGTTCTTCGGCGAGCCCCAGCTCGACGTTGCCGACCTGATGCGGACGGCTCCGGACGGCCGCGGGGTGATCTCGTGCCTCGAGCTCGCAGCCGTCCAGGACAAGCCTCGCCTCTGGTCGACGGCGCTCATGTGGCTGGTCGCCGAGCTCTTCGAGACGCTTCCGGAGGCGGGCGACCTCCCGAAGCCGAAGCTCGTCGTCTTCCTGGACGAGGCTCACCTGCTCTTCACGGGCGCGTCGAAGTCGTTCGTCGAGTCGATCGTCCAGACCGTGAGGCTGATCCGCTCCAAGGGCGTCGGCGTCTTCTTCGTCACGCAGACCCCGAAGGATCTCCACGCGGACGTGCTCGCCCAGCTGGGAAACCGCGTCCAGCACGCGCTCCGCGCCTACACACCCGACGATGCGAAGGCCCTCAAGGCGACGGTCTCGACCTTCCCGAAGTCGAAGCTCTACGACCTGGAGGAGCTCCTGCCTCAGCTCGGGATCGGCGAGGCGGTGGTCACGATCCTGGACGAGCGCGGCGTACCGACGCCGGTCGTTCACACGAGGATCAGGGCCCCGCAGTCGCGCATGGGGCCCGCGGACGACGTTCCCGGCGCCGCCACGGCCTCGCCGCTGCAGGCGAAGTACGGCGCTCGGATCGACGCCGAGAGCGCGCGCGAGCTGCTCGCGGCGCGGCTGGAGCGGCCCTCGCCCCTGGCGACGCCGCCGAAGGTGGAGGCGCGCCACCGGGAGGCTGCGCGAGCACGAAGCGCAGGTGGCGACGGGGGGATCGGCGACTTCCTCGCCTCCCGGCAGGGAAAGCGGATCCAGCGCGAGGTCGTCCGGGGCGTGTTCGGGCTGCTCCGGAAAGCGCTGTAGTTCGAGACTAGGGGAGCGCCAGCTCCTGCGTCTGCGGGTTCAGGTGCCCGAGGCGGCGGGCGCCCTTCGTCAGCGCGGCGCTGAGCGAGAAGACGTCGACGCCGCGCACGATGTCGCTCGCATAGGCGTTGCCGTCGTAGTAGTAGCTCGCCCAGGTGTTGGCCGACAGCGGAGTCTTCGCTGCGACCTCCTTCGGCCTGCGCGGGTTCGTGAAGTCGATCACGTGCGTGCCGGCTTCGTACCAGCCGGACAGGAGCAGGTTCCGCCCCTTGACCGGGATCACGTTGAACATGTGGACGGAGCAGTACTCCACCGGGCGCGGGACGACGAGGAAGGAGCTCAGGACCTTCTGGGGCGCGGCGGTGGGCGTGAACCACAGGCGCCCGTCCTGCTCGCCGGCGGAGTGGCAGCTCGAGGAGAGGCTCTCGTCACCCCAGACGATCGTCTTGCCGTCGCGGCTGAAGGTGGACGAGTGCCAGAACTCGAACGCCGTGTTGTCGATGTGGACGGCGGCGAGCGTCTTCGGGTTCGCGGGATCCGAGATGTCCCAGATCTGGCCCTCGCTCATGCAGGCCGCAGCCGCGAGCTTCAGGGGCATGAAGACGCTGATGTCGTGGCAACCCACCGTTGGGAGGGTCTTCGGAACGCCGCCGAACTGCGGGGCGACGATCTTGGGGGTCGAGATCACGCTTGCGGTGTCCGGCGCCGCCAGCGGCACTGCCACGATCGAGATCTTCCCGTGCAGGGGATCCTCCTCGCGACCCGGGCCGCAGTGAGGCCCGGCGATGAGCGCGTAGGACGACACGTAGAGCAGCACGCGGCCGTTCGCGAGGTCCGGCACGAGCGTGTGCGTGTGGGAGCCGCAGTCGGTGTGCACCGCCTTGACGAGTCGCGGATTGAC
>JACDAS010000054.1 GCA_013695295.1 Actinomycetota bacterium
GCTCTTCCTCGCCGCCGCCGCGCGCTGGTCGCTTCGCCTGCGCTCCACGTGGGTTGCGCTGACGGCGTCGTTCGGCCTGACGATGGCACTTGCGGTCTACCAAGATCCCTTCGGCATCGGCGGCCTCCCGGCGCTGCCGCTCCTCTCGATCGGCTTCCTGGCGGTGAACGCCGATTTGATCTGGCGTTCGCTGCGCGCCGAGAGGACCGATCCGGCGTCCGCGCCGGGCGCTGACTGATACCCTTACTTCCCATAGGCGAAGTAAGGCATGTCCCGAGAAGGCGCGGTCAGACGCGCATCACCGCGAAGAACCAGGCGACGATCCCGGTCGAGGCGCTGCGGGCGGCCGGCCTCGGGCCGGGCGACGTCATCCGCGTGGAGGCTGATGGCGCCGGCCGCATCGTGCTCGCGCGCATCGACGACCCCATCGAAAAGTGGGCGGGTTCGTTCGACGACCTCTGGCCCGAGGGATACCTGGAGGAGCTCAGAGGCGAGTGGCGCTGATCGTCCTCGACGCCAGCGTCGTCGTCGCGTTCTTCAAGCGCAGCGACCGTCACCATGGGCGCGCCGTCGAAGCCCTCGAGCGGTGCCGCGATGAGGACTTGAGGGTGCCGGCGTCAGCGTACGCCGAGACCCTCGTCCACCCCCATCGGGTTTCGCCCGCGCGCGTCGCCGAGTACGAGCAGGCGTTCGACGAGACCGGCCTGCGCGTCGAGGTGCTGACACGCGCCATCGCGCGCCGCGCCGCCCGCCTGCGTGCGAGGCACGCGGGCATTCGACTTCCCGACGCGCTCGTGCTGGCGACGGGTCAGGAGCTGGGAGCTACGACGATCCTCACCGCCGATGCATCGTGGAAGTCGCTGGCGCCGAACGTCGAGGTCGTCTGATCAGATCCGGGTGAACAGCGCCACCGTCTCGACATGCGGGGTGTGCGGGAACATGTCGAGCGGCCGTGCGCGCTCCAGCCGGTAGCCCCAGTCGGCGATCAGCGTCTTCGCATTCGCGGCCAGGGTCGTCGGGTTGCAGGAGACGTAGACGATGCGGGCGGGCTCCATGCGCGCGATCCGCCGCAGGGCCTTGCCGGAGAGGCCCGCCCTCGGCGGATCGACGACGACGACGTTCGGGTCTCCCGCGCGCCCGCGCAACTCCTCGACCGAGCTCGCCGCCTCTCCCGCGTAGAAGGCCGCGTTCGCGATCCCGTTCAGCTCGGCGTTCTCGAGCGCGCACGCGACCGACTCCTCTGACACCTCGACCCCCCACACCGTCAGGGCCCGCGAGGCCATGCAGAGGCCGATCGTGCCGATTCCGCAGTAGAGGTCGTAGACGGTCTCCGACCCGGTCAGTCCCGCATAGTCGATCGCGAGGGCGTAGAGGCGCTCGGCCATCGCCGTGTTCGTCTGGAGGAAGGCGTTCGGTCGGACGCGGAACCGCAGCCCGAGCAGCTCCTCCTCGATCGCGTCCTCCCCCCAGAGGATCTGCGAGGGGAGGTTCGTCACCTCCGCCGGCGTGTCGTTCACGGCCCACTGGATCGACCGCACCTCGGGGAAGCGCCGCAGGACCTCGACGAAGTGCTCCCGCTCGGGCAACGTGCCCGGCGCGGTGACGAGTACGACGAGAGCCTGGCCGGTGTTTCGACCCTCGCGGACGACCAGATGGCGGAGGAACCCCGTGTGGGCGGCCTGGTCGTAGGCCGTCAGGCGCTCCTCCCGCGCCCAGTCGCGCACGGCGGCGCGGATCGCGTTGCCGAGGTCGGTCGTCAGCCAGCAGCGGTCGACCTCGAGCACCTCGTCCCAGCGGCCCGCCTGGTGGAAGCCGAGCGCCGGCCCCGAGGGGGTGGTCGTGAAGGAGTACTCGAGCTTGTTGCGGTAGTGGAAGATCGACTCGGCCGGGACGATCGGCTCGAGCGGGGGCTCCGCGATCTGCCCGAGGCGCCGAAGCGAGTCGGCGACCTGCGCCTCCTTCGCCGCGAGCTGCTCCTCGTACGCGAGATCCTGGAACCGGCAGCCGCCGCAGGCGGGGTAATGCTGGCAGGGCGCCTCGACCCGCGCGTGTCCCGGCACGAGCACCTCGACGGCGAGAGCCTCGGCGTGGTTTCGCTTCACCTTCGTGACGCGCGCGCGAACGGTGTCCCCGGGCAGGCCGCGGCGGACGAAGACGACGAACCCGTTCAGGCGCGCGACGCCGTTGCCGCCGTAGGCGAGCGAGTCGACGTGGAGCTCGAGCTCGTCGTCGCGGGCGACGGGGGCGGCCACGCGAACACCCTAGATGCTGCCGCCCACCGGTCACGCGCGGGCCGCTTACCTCAGCGAAGTGACGAACACCTTTCGCTCGCGTGGCCCGTCGAACTCGCAGAAGAAGATCCCCTGCCAGGTGCCGAGGGCGAGGCGGCCGTCGGACAGGGGCACGAGCACCTCCGGGCTCATCAACGAGGCCCGGACGTGGGACGGCGCGTTCGGGCCGTCCGGGTCTTCCAGGTGCTGCCAGCGCCACCCGTCCTCGACGATCTTCTCGAGCGCGGACTCGAAGTCGCGGGCCACGGTCGGATCGGCCCCCTCGTTGATCGTGACTCCCGCGGTCGTGTGCGGCACGTAGACGAGGGCCGCCGAGGCGCCGTCGACGCCGTTCAGCGCGTGCTGAACCAGCTCGGTGATGTCGATCAGCTGCGTGCGCCGTTCGGTGCGAAGGCTGATCTCCTGCACGGCAGTATCCTACGGCCAGGTTGTCCACCACGCCGCCGACCCCGCGTGAGCTGGACCGCTACAGGGAGCGCGTCGACCGGTTCATGGCCGAGATCGACGAGGAGTACTACCTCCACTTCGCCGGACTGAAGCCCTCGCTCGAGCTCGAGCCGATCTACGGCAGCTACGCCGACCTGACCGAGCTCGAGCAGGCGCGGACGCTCGGCACGGCGGCCGAGGTCGACCCGGGCGTCCGGGAGCTCTGGCGGTTCGCCTGCGAGAACCACCTGGCCGGCCTCACGCGCTCGCACGCCGAGCGCAACGCCGAGCTCGAGGCGAGCCTCGTCGCCTCGGTCGACGGCGGGGAGGTCGCATTCCGGATGCTGCGCCCGACGATCGCAAACGAGCAGGATCGGGGCCGGCGCCGGCGCCTGGAGGAGGCGCGCAACGAGTTGACCGACGAGCACCTGAACCCGATCTCGCTCGAGGCGGTCGGCGTCGAGCGGCAGGCCGTCCGCGCTCTCGGCGCGGAGTCGTACACCGAGCTCTACGAGCGCTTCGGCTTCGAGCTCAAGGCCCTCGCCGGCCAGTGCGAGGCTTTCCTCGAGTCGACCGAGGCCCTCTACGAAGAGGCGATCGACCGTCTCTTCCGAGACCGGGTCGGCGTCTCGCTCGACGAGGCCGAGCGGTGGGACGTCGCCCGCCTGTTCCGCGCGGCCAAGTGGGACCGGTGGTTTCCCGAGAGCAGCATGGTGCCCGCGCTCGAGGCGACCCTCGCCGACCTCGGTCTCGACCTGCGCTCGCAGCGGAACATCGAGCTCGATCTCGAGCGGCGCGAGACGAAGACACCGCGGGCCTTCTGCGTGCCGATCGAGGTCCCGGGTCGGGTCGTGCTCGTGATCCAGCCGCAGGGTGGGGTCGACGACTGGGCCGGGCTGTTCCACGAGGCCGGCCACGCCGAGCACTACGCCTGCACCTCGGCCGACCTGCGCGTGGAGGCGCGTCGGCTCGGCGACGTCACCGTGACCGAGGGCTGGGCGATGCTGCTGCAGCACCTGACTGTCGAGCCCGCCTGGCTCAACCGGCGCCTCGACTTCCCGCGCCCCGAGGAGTTCGCGGCCGAGGGAGCAGCCGAGTTGCTGTACGTCGTCCGGCGCTACGCCGCGAAGCTCCTGTACGAGCTCGAGTTCCACGCCACCCCCGAGCCGACGGAGCTCCGCCCCCGCTACGCCGAGATCCTCGGCGACGCGCTCAAGATCCGGCCCAGTCCAACCGACTATCTCGGCGACTTCGACTCGGGCTACTACGTCACCGGCTACCTTCGCTCGTGGGCCTTCGAGGCCCAGCTGCGCGAGTTTCTCCGCGGCGAGTACGGCAACGAGTGGTTCACGCGCCGTGAGGCAGGCTCGCTCCTGCGCGAGCTGTGGGAGCAGGGGTCGAGCCTGAACGCGGACGAGCTGCTGCGCGAGGTCGCGGATGCCCCGATCGACCTCGAGGCGGTCTCGAGTCGCGTGCGCGAGCGTCTGCGCTAGAGGGCCCCGCCCGCCGCCGGCGGTGCTCCGGCCTCGGCTCCACGGTCGGCAGCCGCGGTCCGGGCCAGGAACTCCTCGACGAGCAGCAGATCCGTCGAGGCACGCTCGACGATCGTGAGCAGGTCGGACATGCTCGCGATCTCCTCACGCTGCTCCTGCAGGAACCAGTGCAGGAACTGCTCGCCGAGCGGGTCGTCCTCCTCGCGAGCGAGCCGCACGAGCGCAGCGACCTGCTCGGTGACGCGCCGCTCCTGGTCGAGCGCGAGACGCACCGGGGCGACCGCGTCGGCGAAGTCCGTCTGGGGCGCCTCGACACCGGGGACGAGTGCGGGCTCGCCGGCGTCGAGGAGGTACTGGACGAGCATCAGCGCGTGGTTTCGCTCCTCGAGCGCCTGCCGGTAGAAGTGGGCGGCGAGCTGCGGCAGCGTCTGCGCGTCGTAGTAGACAGCGATCGCGACGTACTGCTGCGAGGCGCCGAACTCGTTCGCGACCTGGTCGTTGAGCCCCTGCCGGAAGCGCGCCATCGCTCGACCCTACACGCGCACCGCCGGTCGTCTGCATAGTCTCCATACAGATGATCGGCAGGCGAGTCTTGATCGCCGGGGCCGCGGGGCGCGACTTCCACAACTTCAACCTCCTCTTCCGGGGGAGGCCGGAGTTCGAGGTGGTCGGCTTCACGGCCACGCAGATCCCGAACATCGACGGCCGGGTGTATCCCCCGCAGCTCGCGGGCGACCTCTACCCGCACGGCGTCCCGATCCGGCCCGAGGCCGATCTGGAGGAGATCGTCCGGTCCGAGCGCGTGGACGAGGTGTTGTTCTCCTACTCCGACGTCACCCATGATCACGTCCTCCACGTCGCCTCTCGCGCGCTCGCCGCGGGCGCCGACTTCCGGCTTGCCTCGCCGAGCTCGACGCAGCTCCCCTCGACCAAGCCGGTCGTGGCCGTGTGCGCTGTCCGAACCGGCGCCGGCAAGAGCCAGACCACGAGGCGCGTGGCCTCCCTCCTCCGCGAGGCCGGCAAGCGGGTCGCCGTGCTGCGGCACCCGATGCCCTACGGGGACCTGACGCGCCAGGCCGTCCAGCGCTTCGCGCGCTACGAGGATCTCGACGCCGCGGACTGCACGATCGAGGAGCGGGAGGAGTACGAGCCCCACCTCGCCGAGGGGAACCTCGTCTTCGCCGGCGTCGACTACGCCGCCATCCTCGCGGCCGCCGAGGCCGAAGCCGACGTGATCCTCTGGGATGGCGGTAACAACGACACGCCGTTCATCGCGCCCACCCTGCTCGTCGTCGTCGTCGACCCGCACCGGCCCGGTCACGAGCTGCGCTACCACCCGGGCGAGACGAACCTGCGCCTCGCCGACGTCTGCGTCGTCAACAAGGTCGACAGCGCCCCGCAGGAAGGGATCGATGCGGTGCTGGATTCGATCCGCATCCACAACCCGCGCGCGCGCGTCATCCTCGCCGCCTCCCCATTCCACGTCGAGGGCGACGCCGGCCAGATCGCGGGCAAGCGTGTGCTCGCCGTCGAGGACGGCCCCACGCTCACGCACGGGGAGATGACCTACGGCGCCGCTGTGCTGGCAGCCAAGGCGAACGGCGCCGCCTCGCTCGTCGACCCGCGCCCGTTCGCGGTCGGGTCGATCGCCGAGACGTTCGCGGCCTACCCCCACGTGGGCGCCCTGTTGCCGGCGATGGGCTACGGCCCGAAACAGACGGAGGAGCTGCGGGAGACGATCGCCCGGTCCGACGCCGACCTCGTGCTGATCGGGACGCCGATCGACCTGCGGCGGATCGTCGAGCTGGACAAGCCGGCGCTCAGGGTCACCTACCGGCTCCAGGAGGTCGGAGAGCCGACCCTGGCCGATCTGCTCTCGGAGCTCGGCCTGATCGAAGAGGCCGCCCCCGTCCCGGCTTGACGACCGTCCTCGCGCTCGGGGGGAACGCCCTGACCCGGGCCGGCCAGCGCGGGACGGCCGCCGAGCAGCTCGCGAACCTCCGCGCCACCTTCGCGTCGCTCGGGCCTCTCCTCGCCGAGAAGCGTCTGGCGGTCACGCACGGGAACGGCCCGCAGGTGGGGCAGGCGCTCCTGAGGCAGGAGCGGGCGGCCGAGGACGTGCCCCCGCTGCCGCTCTACCTCGCTGTCGCCGAGACCCAGGCGACGATCGGAGCCCTGATCGTCGCCGAGCTGGGCGCCGTATCGGGCAGGCGGGCCGCGTGCGTGCTGACACGGGTGGTCGTCGACCCGGAGGATCCCGCCTTCGCCGAGCCGGCGAAGCCGATCGGCCCGTTCTACGGCGAGGCGCAGGCGCGCCGGCTCGAGGCCGAACGGGGCTGGGCCGTCCGTCCCGACGCGGGCCGCGGGTGGCGCCGCGTCGTTCCCTCGCCGGCGCCGCTCGAGATCGTCGAGCTGGACGCGATCCGCTCGCTGCTCGACGCAGGCTTCGTCTCGGTCTCGTGCGGCGGCGGCGGAATCCCCGTCGTGCGCCGGGACGGACGACTGAACGGGGCCGGCGCGGTGATCGACAAGGATCGGGCCTCGGCGCTCCTCGCGGTCGGCCTCGGCGCGCGGCGGCTGGTGATCCTGACGGACGTTCCCGCTGTGGCTCGCGGCTTCGGATCGGACGAGGCGCGCGAGCTGCGAACGCTCACGCTCGACGAGGCCGACGCATTGCTCCCACAGCTCGCGGCCGGATCGATGGGGCCGAAGGTCGAGTCGGCGGCTCGCTTCGTCCGCGAGACGGGCGGCGAGGCGCTGATCACCTCGGCCGGGGCCCTGGCCGAAGCGCTCGCGGGGCGGGCGGGTACGCGCGTGGCCGGTTGAGTCGAGCTGGCAGCATGCAGGTCGTGCGCGCCCTTCGTCTACGTGGTCTTCTGGCTCTGGCTCGTCCCGGTCGTCGTCCTGCTCGGCAACGTCTGGGCCGTGCTCAATCCGTGGCGGGCGGCCGCCGACGGCGCGGTCGGGCTCGCGCGGTGGCTCGGCTTCTCCCTCGAGCCGCAGCTCCGCTACCCGGGGCAGCTCGGCCGGTGGCCGGCAGCGCTCGGCCTCTTCGCCTTCGCCACCCTCGAGCTCGCCTACGTCGATCCTTCGAGCCCGCGCTCGCTCGCGGTCGCGATCGCGATCTACAGCGCCGTCACCTGCCTCGGGATGACCACGTTCGGGCGTCGCGACTGGCTCGAGAACGGCGAGGCCTTCTCGGTGTACTTCGGCCTGCTGGCCCGCATCTCACCGTTCGCCCGCCGCGCGGATGGGGTCGTCGTCCGCCCGCCCGCGACCGGCCTCGCCACCGGGGAGGCGCCGCCCGGCACGCTCGCGTTCGTCGCCGTGATGCTCGGGTCGGTGGCCCTTCGAGGGTTTCAGCAGGACGACCGCCTGGCAGGATCGGTACTACTCGGTGCAGATCGACCTGCTCGACTCGCCCGGGCTCGCCGACGCCATCGGGACGCTGATGAACCTCGGCGGGCTCCTCGCCGCGGTCGTGCTGGTGGCTCTCGCCTTCCGTCTGGCCGTCGCGACCGCTGCCTGGGTCGTCCACGAGCGGGCGCGCGTCGTCCCGGCCTTCGTGCTGAGCCTCGTCCCGATCGCTCTAGTCTACGCGGTGGCGCACTACTTCTCGTCGGCCGTGTACCAGGGGCAGTACTCGATCAAGCTCGCATCCGACCCGCTCGGACGGGGCTGGGATCTCTTCGGCACGAGCGACTTCGCGCCCAACCTCCAGCTGCTCGGCCCGAACATGATCTGGTACGTGCAGGTGGGGGCCCTGGTCGCCGGCCACGTGCTCGGGCTCGTGCTCGCCCACGACCGTGCACTCGGGGTCTTTCGCTCCGCGGGGTCCGCGATCTGGTCGCAGTACCCGATGCTCGTGCTGATGGTGGGCTACACCGTCGGCGGGCTCTGGCTTCTGTCGCAGGACTGACCGAACAGGGACGAACCG
>JACDAS010000065.1 GCA_013695295.1 Actinomycetota bacterium
GCGACGATCGCATTCGTCGGCTATGACGGGAGGCCGGATCGCCGCGGACGGGCTCGCCGACCACGTTGTCGTGACACCCTCCCAACACGTCCCGCGCATCCAGGAGGCGCAGGCGAGCGCCTACCACGTCCTGCGCGAGCTGGTGGGATGACGGACCGCGGAGGGCGATGCGCCGGTCGCGTGCGCCCGAGGCCGGCACACCGCTCTCCTGCCGGCGCTACTTGTCGTCGGCGCCTCCACCCTTGTCGCCGAAGGACTCGACACGGGTGGCGACTGCGGTGTCGGGGTTGTCGGTGAAGAGGCCGTCGATTCCGAGCCGGTAGAAGAGTGCGTACTCGCCGGGGGAGTCGCCGGTCGCACGCAGGTACGACGGGTGAGCCGAATTCCCATGGCGGAAATCCTCCGGGAGGAAGAAGTTCTCGTTTCGGAACGTCCATGGGTGCACGACCAGGTCGGCCCGGTGCGCGTCGCGGACGAGGGTCGTCGGTGTCAGCAGGTGGTTCGAGCCGTCGCGAGGCACGATCAGGTTCTTGTTCGGCCCCACGCCGTCCGCGTACCTCGCGATTTCCCTGAGGCCTGCCGCTGTCGCGAGATCCGCATAGGTTCGCGGGTCGCCGTTGAGGACGAAGTCGTACGGCTTGCCGGACGCGTTGAGCAGCTGGACGAGCGGGGCGTCCGTCATCCGGTTCAGCTCCTTCAGATTCGACACCTCGAACGACTGGATGAAGACAGGCGCCTTCTTCCGACTCCAACCGTTCGCCCTCAGCGTCGCGACGAGCGGCTCCTCGAGTGAAAGGCCAATCGAGTCGAAGTAGGTCGGATGCTTCGTCTCTGGGTAGATGCCGACGCCCGCGCTCTTCGCGAGGTCGATCACTTCCTGAAGCGTCGGGATCTGGTAGAGCCCGTCGAACGCAGCATTGTCCAGCCGCAGTTCCGGGATCCGCTCCGTGGCCCGCAACGCCTTCAGCTCGGCGAGCGCGAAGTCCTCCGTGAACCACCCGCTGACAGGCGCGCCGTCGATCGACTTCGTCCGGAACCGTGACGCAAACTCGGGATGGTTCTCGACGTCCGTTGTCGCCGAGATCTCGTTTTCGTGCCGCGCGACGAGCACACCGTCCTTCGTCGAGACGAGATCGGGCTCCACGTAGTCCGCGCCCATGCCGATCGCGAGCTTGTATGCGGCGAGCGTGTGCTCCGGCCGGTACCCGCTCGCTCCGCGGTGGCCGATCACGAGCGGAAGCTTTCCCTTCGCCGCCTTCTCTCCCTTGTCGTCGTCGTTCGAGCCGCCGCGCGCAACCCCCGCAGCCGCGACCATCACCGCCACGAGCGCGAGCACGGCGCACAGCTTCTGTGTCGTTCTCATCTGAGCCCTCCTCTGGTCGATCCGTGGACGCGGCGAGCGTACGAGCGGTTTCGGCCCCAATGGGTTACGCGATCGTGAGCGTTCGGTGAGGGTTCAGCGGTGGGTCGATTGTGGACTCGATCCCCGCCGCTAGAGCCACCGGCACGATCCTTCGCTGTTGGCGCCGAGGCTCGTCGCGCCGGATCGAGCCGGTAAAGGAGTCTGTGAGCATGCGTTAGCACTCCGCAAAGGCGGGAGCCTCCCGACATCTCCCCTCGTAGAGCCAGAGAACTCTCACGATGGGGGGAAACGACATGACGAAGACAGGGCGATCGATCGCCTTCCTGACGATCCTGGTGCTGTCCGCTGCCGCCCTCGCAACAGCAGGGCACGCACGACCTGCGGCAGCACCGCAGAACACCTCGCTGCCGACGATCACGGGCGTGCCCGAGGAGGGCGAGACCCTCGTCGGAGACCGCGGCGAGTGGACGGGCACCGAGCCGATCAGCTATGCCGCCCAGTGGCGCCGCTGCGATTCGACCGGCGCCAACTGCGTCAACATCACGGGCGCGACGAGAACGTCGTACACGCTCAGCGCCGAGGACGTCGGCCGCACGCTGCGCCTGCGCGTCACGGCGTCCAACAAAGACGGCAGCCAGACGGCAACCTCGCGGCCGACCGGCGTCGTCAAGGCGGCGCTCCCAAACGCGCCGCGGAACACGGCGGCCCCCACGATCTCGGGTACGACCAAGGTCGGTCAGACGCTCACCGGTTCGAGGGGCCAGTGGGAGGGCACTGAGCCGATCGCGTACGCCTACCAATGGCAGCGCTGCGACAACACGGGCGGGTCCTGCGCCAACATCAGCGGGGCCACCTCGACCACCTACACGCTCGTCGGCCCGGATGTCGGCAACACGGTCCGCCTGCGTGTGACGGCGAGCAACACGGCCGGACGGACGACGGCGTTCTCGAACGCGACGGGGATTGTCGCCGGAACCTCTCCGCCGCCGCCGCCGCCCCCGCCGCCGCCGCCGCCACCCCCGGGCGTCAACAAGGCGCCGACGATCGCGCTGCTCTCCGCACGCTTCCTCGGGCGCCGGGTCTACGCCCGTTTCCGCATCTGCGACGACTCGCGGAAGAACGTCACGATCATCGAGCGGGACTCGAAGCCCGGCGTGCTCTCCTTCACGCGGCGCTTCGCGACGCTCACGCCGCCGCGGCCCTGCGGCGTCTACAGCCGAACCTGGCTGCCTGCCCCGCGCTTCAGGACTGCTGGCCGGTACACGGTCACGCTCTGGGCGCGCGACAAGTCGGGCCTGATGAGCAAGCCCGTGCGGAAGGTGTTCTTCCGCTAGAAGCTCACCGCCGACGCGGCGCGACCCTCCTGCCGGACACTCCGGAGGAGGGTCGCCCGTGTCGGGCGGCGCGGCTCACGGCGCGGACGACTCTGCCATCGCCGCGCTCATTTCCTCCGGGCTCACGTCGCGGACGTGCTGTGCGAAGTACCAGCTCATCCCCTCGGGATCCTTGGCGCCGTACGTTCGATCGCCGTAGAACTGGTCCTCCGGCTCGCGGATGATCTCCGCGCCGGCCTCCTTCGCTCGCGCGAAGTGCGCGTCGACGTCGTCGACGTAGAGGTGGACGAACGCCAGCGAGTCGACGCCGCTCGTCTTCGGGCTCTTGAGATTGTCGCCCAGCGTCCCGAGCATCAGTAACTCGCGCTCGAACTCGAGCTCGGCGTGGGCCACGCCGCCCTGCTCGTTCGGCATCCGCATGCGCTCTGTGAACCCGAACGCGCGCGTCAGAAAGTCGATCGCTGCGGCTCCGTCCTCGTAGAGGAGGTAAGGGGTGATTCGTGAGTAGCCCTCTGGCGGATTCTGTGTCATGTGTCGCTCCTTTCGGGTTTGTTCAGAGGAGGTCAGGTAGACCGCGACCGTTCGTAACGTCCTCGGCACAGCGTGCCGCTCTCAGCCTCACGCCTTCAGCGTGAAGGGATCCTGAACCTCGTCGGAGAGCTCGCACCAGACGCTCTTCGTCTGGAGGTATTCGTTGACCGCCTCGATCCCGTTGACGCGGCCGAACCCGCTCTGCTTGTACCCACCGAAGGGCGAGTTGAAGGTCAGCGCACGGTAGGTGTTGATCCAGACCGTGCCCGCCTGGAGGCGGCGCGCCACCCGGTGCGCGCGCTTGAAGTCGCGCGTCCAGACACCGGCGGCGAGGCCGAACTCGCTGTCGTTCGCGATCGCGACCGCGTCCTCCTCGTCGCGAAAGCGAAGGATGGCGGCGACAGGCCCGAAGACCTCCTCGCGGGCGACGCGCGCGTCATTGCTCACCCCCGTGAGGATCGTCGGCTCGTAGAAGAAGCCGTTCGGGAACGCTTCCACTACTGCCCGCCGGCCGCCGGCGATCGCCTCCGCGCCCTCGGCCGTCGCGCCTGCCACGTACGAGTCGATCCGCCGCAAGTGCTCCTCCGTCGCGATCGGGCCCATCTCCGTCGCCTCATCCATTGGATCGCCCAGCCGCAGCGAGCGCGCACGCGCTGCGAGTCCCTCGATCAGCTCGTCGTGCACCGCGTCCTGGACGAGAACGCGCGAACCCGCAACGCAGGTCTGGCCGCCGGCCGCGAAGATGCCCGCGAGGACGCCGCCGGTCGCGGCGTCGAGATCAGCGTCGGCGAAGACGATGTTCGGGCTCTTGCCGCCGAGCTCGAGTGTCACCCGTGCCAAGCGCGCGCCGGCCGCCTCGGCGATGCGCCGTCCGGCGGCCGTGCCGCCCACAAACGTGATCTTCGCGACGTCGGGGTGGTCGACGAGCGCTGCGCCGGCCTCGGGGCCGCCGGTGACGACGTTGACGACGCCGGGTGGGAAACCCGCTGCCTCGGTCAGCCGTACGAACTCGAGCACACCCGCAGACGCGACTTCCGACGGCTTGATGACGACGGTGTTGCCGGCGGCGAGCGCCGGCGCCAGAGCGAAAACCGTCAGGAGGACGGGCGAGTTCCACGGGGTGATCACCCCGACCACGCCGAGTGGCTCGCGCAGCGTGTAGTTGAGGACGCTCTGGCGCGGAACCGGGATGACGGACCCCTCGATCTTGTCCGCGAGCCCACCGAAGTAGTACAGCCAGTCCGGGACGATCCGCGCCTGCGTCAGCATCTCCTTGTAGAGCTTCCCGTTCTCGGTCGTCTCGGCGAGCGCGATCTGCTCGGCGTGCTCCCCCACGAGGTCGCCGAGCCGCATCATCAGCCGGCCGCGGCGCGTCGGCGCGAGCGAGCGCCAAGCGTCGCCGTCGAACGCAGCCTTCGCCGCAGCGACTGCGGCCGAGACGTCGTCCGCGCCTGCATCGGCGAGCTCGGCCCATGGCTCACCGCGCGCGGGAGTGATCGACCGAAGCACCGCCCCCGAGCGTGCGGGGACCTCCTTTCCTCCGACATAGAGGCCGTACCGCCTGAGCTTCGAGGTCGCGCCCACGGGCACGAAACTATCCACCCCGAGCACCGCGCGCCAGCGTCAGCGGCCGGCACCCCGTCCTGTTGATCCCGCGGGCGCCGGCCGGTGGGAGTAGAGTCGCCGCGAGGGCTGTAAACGATTTCAGGCGAGCGCGCGACGATCCGGGAGGTGGCGCGGCGGGCGGGAGTCTCCGTCGCGACTGTGTCACGCGTGCTCAACGGGCACCGCCACGTCGGCGCCGGGCCCCGCGCGCGGGTACTGACGGCAGTCGCGGAGCTCGCGTACCGGCCAGATGTCGCGGCGCGGAGCATGCGGACGGGCAGTAGCCGCGCCGTCGGATACGTCGTCAGCGACTTCGCCAACCCGCTCTTCGCGTCGATCGCGGTCGGCGCAGACGCCGCGCTTCAGCCGCACGGCTACTCGCTGGTGCTCGCAAACTCCGTCCACGATGCGGCGCGTGAGGCCGACCTGCTCGACGCACTGCGGGACCGGCGCGTCGAGGGCCTCCTCGTGTCCGTCGTCGACGAGCGCGCGCCGGGGCTCGCGGAGCGGCTCGGCGAGTATCCCGCCGTGTGCCTCCTCGACCGCGAGGTCGAAGGTGTGCGCGCGGACGCCGTCCTCTTCGACCACGCGCACGGAATCACCGGCGCGGTCGAGCACCTCCGGCAGCTCGGCCACGAACGCATCGCGCTCGTCGCCGGCAGCGAGAACCAGCACGGCAGTCGCGCGCGCGTGGCGGCGTTCCGCGCTGCGGCCGGTCGACACCTCGACGAGCGGCTCGTCCGCACAGGCGAGCTCAGCGCGCAAACGGGCTACCTGGCCACACAGGACCTGCTCGCGCTCGAAGTGCCGCCGACTGCGCTGCTCGCGGGCAACAACCAGCTCCTCGAGGGTGTGCTCGCCGCCATTGTCGACCGCGGGCTCCAGATCCCGCAGGACCTCTCGCTCGTCACCTGCGACGACGTCGGACTCGCGCGACTCCACCACCCGCCCATCGACGTCGTCGAGCGCGACCCGCTCGCGCTCGGGCGCGCGGCGGCGGAGCTGCTGCTCGGGCGGGTCGCCGACCCAGCGGCGCCTGCACGCCGGATCCTTCTCCCGACGGCGTTTTGCGCGCGTGCGAGCAGCGCGACTGCACGGAAGCGGGTGTCATGAGCCGCCGAATCGCGGAAATCCGCCTCCACCCGATCTCGGTCCCGCTGGAAAGGGCGTTCTGGATGTCGCTCGAGCCCTACCGGGTTGCGGCAGAGATCGTCGTCGAGGTGGAGACCGACGACGGGCTCGTCGGCGTCGGCCAGATCCACGGCCGCCCCCAGCCCGAGATCGTGCGGATCCTCGAGGCGTTCTCGCCGTCGCTCGTGGGCGAGGACCCGGCCGACCACGAGCGGATCTGGGACACGCTCTTCCGCTCGACCTTCAGCCGCGGCATCGCCCGGTTCGAGGCCGCCGACGGGCAGCCGCACTTCGGTGCGGGCTCGAAGCCGCAACTCATGGCGGCGATCGCGGGGATCGACATCGCGTTGTGGGACGTCAAAGCCCGTGCCGCCGGGCTTCCGCTCTACAAGCTGCTCGGCGCCTGCCGCTCGACGGTCGCGTGCTACGCGAGCGGCGGCTACTACGGTGCCGACGGCGAAGCCGACCTCGAGGGGCTGGTCGCGGAAATGGCCGGCTACGCGGCCCTCGGCTTCGCCGCCGTGAAGATGAAGGTGGGCGGGCTTTCGCTCGCAGAGGACGTCGCGCGCGTCCGTGCGGTGCGCGAGGCGTTGCCGGAGGTCCGGATCATGCTCGATGCGAACTCGGCGTACGACGTGCCGTCTGCGATCGAGGCGGCGCAGGCGTTCGAGCCGCTTGGCATCCACTGGTTCGAGGAGCCCGTCGCCTGGTTCGACCCCGTCGTCGGGCTCGGCCGCGTCGCGGCCCACACCTCTGTGTCCCTCGCGAGCGGCGAGCGCGAGCTGCACCGGTTCGGCTGTCGTGACCTCGTCGACCACAGCGGCATCCGCTACCTGCAGTTCGACGCCACCCGTGCCGGCGGCATCACCGAGTGGCTGCGGTGTGCGGCCTACGCGGGCGCGCACGGCGTCCTGATGGCGCCGCACCACGACCCGCAGATCCACGGCCACCTGGTCGCGGCCGTGCCGAACGGGTACGTCCTCGAGGTCTTTCCGAACCCCGTTCGGGATCCGCTCTGGAGCGAGCTGTTCGTCGAGCAGCCGCCGGTCGTCGGCGGCGAGCTCGTGCTCGGCGAGGCTCCCGGGCTCGGCGTGACCCTGAACCGAGACACGCTCGCCCGGTACGCCGCCGGAGCGACACGTTGACCCCCCGACAGAAGGAGGCACCATGGCGTTCACCGCCACGAAGGACCTGATGCTCCCCGCCACGGTCACCGGCTCGTGGCCACGTCCGCGCTGGTACACCCAGAACATGTGGGGTCGGCCGCTCGACACGGCCATGATGGATCCCTGGTACCGCGAGCAGTTCACCGATGCCCACGCGATCGTCGTGTCGGACCAGACTCGCGCGGGCCTCGACATCGTCACGACGGGCGACTACCACCTCGACGAGGACGTCGCGGGGCGCTCGTGGCACCACTACCCGCTCCAGCGGTGGAAGGGGCTCGACCACGAGGAGCTCCAGACGGACAAGACGCGGTCGCCGCTCCTCTCCTACCCGGTCGGGACGATGCTGGATTCGATCTACAAGACGTGGCGCTGGCCGCGCGTTGTCGACAAGGTCGAGCACGATCCGAAGAACCCGCTCGAGTACGCCAAGATCTGGCGGATCACGCAGCAGGCGGCGGCCGCGGCGGACAAGCACGTGAAGTTCGGTACGTGCTCGGCGCAGGTGCTCGCGTTCTTCCTCGACAGCCACACCGACCACTACGACCTCGACGACAAGAAGCAGGTCACCTGGGACATGGCCGAGGCGATGAACGTCGAGCTCAAGCAGCTCGTCGCGTCCGGCTGCAAGGTGATCCAGGTCGAGGAGCCGACACTGCATTTCATGGCCTGCTACTACCCGGAGCTGACGGACCTGCTCGACTTCCTCGTCGACTGCTTCAACCGGGAGATCGAAGGGCTCGGCGACGCCGAAGTCTGGATCCACACGTGCTGGGGCAACCCCAACATGCAGAAGGTCTTCTCGGACGAGTCGTACGCGAACTCGATCGAGACCTACCTCGAGCGGCTGAACGGCGACGTCTGGACGATCGAGGCGACCGAGAACGACCTCAAGGAGCTGCCGCTCTTCGGGTCGTACAAGGACTCGCTGAAGAAGAAGGTCGCTGTCGGCGTGATCAGCCACCGGACGCTCCAGGCGGATTTCCCGGAGGTGATCGCCGACCGCATCCGGCGCGCGCTCGAGTACATCCCGGCCGACAAGCTCGTGCTCTCGAGCGACTGCGGCTTCGGCCGGCAAGGGTTCAACCGGCACGTCGCCTTCTACAAGGCGACCGGGATCCCGCTCGCCCGGAACATCGTCCTGAAGGAGCTCGGACTCGAGGAGCGCTATATCCCCGTCGCCGACGAAGGCCTCGCGTGGGACTACCTGCCTGACAACGAGCCCCACACGCACCTCGCGCCGCTGCGGTAGCCGAGCCACCGGGGGAGGCGCGCACCGTCGCGCCTCCCCCACCCGACCCGAAAGGAGACCCGATGTCCTCCCCGCGCTTCTCCGTGTGTGAGTTCACGACCCTGTCCCTCGGGCTCGAGGAGGAGCTCGCCGTGCTGCGCGAAGCCGGCTGCGAGGGCATCGGCATCTGCGAGGCGAAGCTTCCCGAGGGGAGCGACGCCGAGGCCGCCGCGGCGGTCCGCGACAGCGGCCTCCGGGCGTCGGTCTGTCTGCTCGCGACGCTCTCGGTGCTGCCGCTCGCCAAGTTCGAAGGGCCCGCCGACCCCGCCGAGCGGGTCGCTCGACTGTGCGCCGGCGTACGGCGTCTGGCGCCGTTCGAGCCCGCCTGCCTCTACGTGCTGACTGGCCCGCAGGGCTCGCTCCCCTACCGGGAGGCGCGGCGGATCGCGATCGAAGGACTGCGCGCTGTGGCGGAGACGGCGGCGGACGTCGGCATCCCGCTGGGCCTCGAGCCGATCCACGCCTCGATCAGGGACAACTGGACGCTCGCGACAACCATTCCGGAGACGCTCGACCTGGTCGAGGAAGTCGGCGTGCCGGGCTTCGGCGTCGGCTTCGACGTCTGGCACCTGTGGGACACGCCGGACCTGCTGGAGAACATCCGCGAGCACGCATCGCAGATCGTCGGCGTGCACGTCAACGACTGGCGTGACCCCACCCGGGGTTGGAACGATCGCGTCCTCCCCGGCGAGGGCGTGATCGACCTGCCGGGTATCTTCGGCGCGCTCGAAGCGAGCGGCTACGACGGCTGGTACGACCTCGAGGTGTTCTCCGACGACGGCACCTTCGAGGATGACTACCCGGACTCGCTCTGGAAGCAGCCCGCCGGCGACGTCGTGCGCCGCGGGCGCGAGGGCTTCCTCCGCGCGTGGGAGGCGCGGCGCTCCTAGTAGATGCTCGATCGGAACTTCACGCAGCGCAGCTGGTGGCCCTGAGGTGCGCCAATTTCCGATCAAGCATCTAAGCGGCGGGGTCGAGATCTGCGACGTGCTCGATCAGCCGGAGTTGGTGCTCCTCCCCGAGCGCCCGCGCAGCCGTGGCATCACCCGAGCCGACGGCGTCCGCGATCCGTCGGTGAAGGTCGACGAGGGCTTCGAGATCGGCGCCGCCGAACCAGGCGGGCGCCCCCGCGCGGCGGTAGTTGACGACCCGCGCGGAGACCATCAGTTCGAGCACCGGCGACAGCAGCGTGACGACGAACGTGTTACCTGTGGCGACGAGGATGGCTCGGTGGAAGACGACGTCGTGCCCGAGCCAGCGCTCGACCGAGTCGCGCTCGGCCGCGAGCGCCTCGTAGGCCTCCCGGATCGCGGCCACGTCCGCGGGGCCGGCCACCTCAGCCGCACGCGCGACCGCGGCGACCTCCATCCAGCCGCGCGCTTCGACGAGCCTGATCAGCGACGGCCGGTCGAACCCGAGCATCAGCTCGACCGACTGGCGGAGGAGCCGGTCTGGCTGCGGCGAGACGTAGACCCCGCTGCCGTGGTGGATGTCGACGAGCCCGAGCGCGCTCAGAACGCGGAGCGCCTGGCTGATCGTCGCGCGGCTCGTCTGGAAGCGAAGCGCGAGCTCGCGCTCGGGCGGCAGGCGGCTCCCCGGGGCGAGCCGCCCGTCGACGATCAGCTCCCGCAACTGCGAGACGACGAGGTCGCAGGCACGGCTTGGCCCGGCATCCCGCAGGCCGACCAGGCCCGCGAGGATCGGATCCTCCATGGCGCCATCCTACTCCGCCTCGTCGCCGCCACCCGGTGACCCGCCTGCGTGGGGTGGGCTGGGACCACGAACGCTGCCGCGGCCCGATGCTCGCGGCTGCCGCGCGCTGGCGAGAGCTCTGCGGCGACGAGATCGCCTGGGACTTTCGGCCGCTCGCGTCGTTCAACGACCAGCCGGTAACGGAGCTCGCGGCCTCGTACGACCTGATCGTGATCGACCACCCTTTCGTCGGCACGGCGGCTGCCACCCGGTGTCTCGCGCCGCTCGACGAGCTGGTCGCCGCGGAGACGCTGGCGCTGCTCGACGCTGACACCGTCGGGCCCAGCCACGCCTCGTACGGGTACTGCGGCCGCCAGTGGGCTGTCGCGACCGACGCTGCCTGCCAGGTGGCTGCCGCCCGCGACGACCTCCTCCCGGTTCTTCCGCAGACGTGGGACGACGTGCTTGCACTCGCCCAGCAGGAGCCGGGACGGATGGCAATGCCGCTCGATCCAACGGACGCGATCTGCTCGCTGCTCACGCTCTGCGCCGCCCGCGGCTCGGCGCTCGGGGAGGACTCCGCCGTCGACGAGGACGCGGTCGCCTACCTGAGCGAGCTCGTCCCGAACCTCCATCCCGACTCGTTCGGCTTCAACCCACCGCGCCTGCTCGACCGGATGAGCACGTCCGACGAGATCGCCTACGTCCCGCTCGTGTTCGGCTACACGAATTACTCCCGCTCCGGCCGGCCGGAGCGGCGCCTGCGCTTCCTCGACCTGCCCACGCCTGGCTCGGTCCTCGGCGGCGCCGGCCTCGCCGTCTCCGCGGGGGCGTCCGATCCCATGGCCGCGGCGGCGTTCGCCGGGTGGGTCGCGGGTGCGGAGGCGCAGCGCGAGGTCGTCTTCCCGTCGGGTGGGCAGCCCGCCAGCCGCACGGTCTGGCGCGATCCGGCCGCCGACGCGCTCGCCGGCGGGTTCTTCAGCGGGACTCTGGACACGATCGAGGCAGCGCACGTCCGGCCGCGGGACCCCTGGTGGCCGGCGTTCCAGGCACGCGGGGGCAAGCTGCTGACGGCCGGGCTCCGAGAGGGAAAGGCGCCGGGCGCGATCGCCCACGGGCTGGCCGCGCTGCGGCGCGAGGCCTCGACGAAGCACGGGTTGACGTTGTAGTCTGGCTGAGTGGCTAGGCCACTCGCGCTTGACGGCATCCGCGTCCTCGACTTCACGCAGATGATGCTGGGGCCGTACGCGACGCAGTTCCTCGGCGACCTCGGCGCCGACGTGATCAAGGTCGAGCGGCCGGTGCACGGCGAGTGGGAGCGCGGCCTCGAGTTCATGGGCCAGCTGGTCGCGGGGGACTCGCCCGCGTTCCTCGCGATGAACCGCAACAAGCGCTCCATCACAGTCGATCTGAAGAGCGAGGCCGGTCGCGACGCGCTCCTGAGGCTCGGCGAGACCTGCGACGTCGTCGTCGAGAACTTCCGCCCCGGCGTCATGGAGCGCCTCGGACTGGGATACGAGGATCTCCGCGCGCGCCGAGCGGACGTCGTCTACGCCTCCGGCTCCGGGTGGGGGCAGAGGACGCGGTTCGCGCGCGAGAACCGGCCCGGACAGGATCTCCTGATCCAGGCCATGTCGGGACTCGCGTACAACGCCGGCCGCCGCGACGATCCGCCGATCGTCGCCGGCTCGTCGATCTGCGACGCGACGACGGCGCTGACGCTCGCGATCGGCATCCTCGCAGCCCTGGTGGCCCGGGAGCGCCAGGGGATCGGCCAGCGCGTCGAGGTCGACCTCTTCTCGACCGCGATGTCGGTTCAGTGCCAGGAGATCTCCGCGATCGTGAACCTGGGCGTCGACGCGGTGCGGTCCGAGACGGGGATCGCGCAGCCGTGGCTCTCGGCGCCGTTCGGGATCTATCGAACGGTCGACGGGTGGCTCGCGCTGTCGATGGCCTCGCTCGAGCAGCTCGCACCGCTCGTCGGCGATCCCGGCCTCGCCGAGGTGGACGCGTGGGCCGACCGGGACGTCGTCAAGCAACGCCTCGATGCGCTCACCCCACGGCGGACGACCCAGGAGTGGCTCGATCTCCTGACGCCGGCGGGCATCTGGTCGGCGCGCGTGCGCACGACGAAGGAGGCAGTCGACGAGCTGCGCGCAGACGGGTCGGAGCTCGTCTGCACCGTCGACCACCCCCGCGCGGGGCCGATCGAGCTGATCGGCTGCCCGATCACGCTCAGCGAGACGCCGTGGAGCCTCCGCCTCGTCCCACCGCTCGTGGGCGAGCACACCGATGAGGTCTTCCGCGAGGTTCTCGACCCCCACGAGCTCGATGCGCTCCGAACGGAGGGCGTCCTCGCATGACCTCCACACTCGACAGGCAGGAGACGTAGCCATGTGGCGTCACGGCCCCATCACCACGCTGAAGATGCAGCTGAAGGGAGACCAGTCGAACGTCTCGGTCACCGTCCACGTCGTCGAGGGCGCCGATCGCGTCGCGCTGATCGACAGCGGCCTCGTCTGGGGCTACGAGCAGCTCGAGGAGGGTCTCCGGGAGGCGGGCATCGACAAACGGCGGCTAGCGCTCCTGCTCAACACGCACGAGCACATGGATCACATCGGCAACAACGCGCGGCTCGTGCGCGAGACCGGCTGCCTCGTCGGAGCCCACCCCCGCTACGCCGCGTGGATCGAGGACCACGAGCTCGGTGCACGGCAGATGGTGCTCCGCTTTCCGGACGTCGAGCCGGTGTTCGACCCGAAGCCGGAGTACCTGGACTGGATGGAGGACGAGGAGACGACGGTCAACCTCCACCTGACCGACGGGAATGTCATCGACCTGGGCGGCGGCGTCCAGCTCGAGGTGATCGAGCTCCACGGGCACTCGCTGTCGGAGATCGGCTTCTACGAGCGGTCGTCCGACACGTTGATCTTCGGCGACTCCCTGATGCCCACACACGTGCCCGTGCTCTTCCTCTACGAGGATCCGTACGAGGTGCGGGCGACGTGCAAGCGGATCACGCAGATCGCGCGCGAGCGCGACCTCCGGACTGTTCTCTCGGGCCACGGCGACCCCTGTGGCCCCGACGAGGCGATCGCCTGGGCGGCCGACTGCGCGGACCGAACGCGCACCATCGAGGAGGCGGTCGTCGAGGCGGTCGAGGGATCGCCCGGGATCACGCTGGGCCCGCTCCGCGACGCCGTGACCGGGCGGCTCGGGAAGCTCCGAGAATGGCGCGCGCTGATCACGATCGACGGCCACCTGCGAGACCTGGAGCGGCGCGGCGTGATCGTCGTGAGCGGTTCCGGCCACGCCGCCGCGCGCGAGACCGCCCTGGCGTGACCTGCGCCGTCCTCGGCACGGGTGTGATGGGCTCCGACATCGCGCTCTCACTCGCCCTCGGCGGTGAGGAGGTACGCGTCTGGGGCCGGCGCGCCGCTGGGCTGGAGGAGTCACGTGCGCGAGCGAGGCGAAACGCAGCCTTCCTGGTCGTGGAGGGGCTAGAACGCGACGAGAGCGCACTCGAGCGCATCACCTGGACGACCGAACGCGCCCGGGCGCTCGAGGACGTCGTGTTCGCGTGCGAGGCGGTGTCCGAGGAGCTCGCGCTCAAGCACGAGCTTCTCGGGAGCGCCGAGGAGGAGCTGGGGGCCGGCGCCGTGCTCGTCAGCACCACCTCCGCGCTCTCGCCGACGCGACTCGCGGAGCCGCTTACCCGGCCGGAGCGGTTCGTCGTCACGCACTACGCGCAACCGGCGCATCTCGTCGCGCTCGTCGAGGTCGTGCCGGGCGAGCGGACGAGCCCCGAGACGGTCGCCGAGGCGTCGAGCCTCCTCGAGCGGACCGGCAAGCGCCCCGCGGTCTGCGCCGACATGCCTGGGTTCCTCTGGAGCCGTCTCCAGCAAGCGGTGCTCCGCGAGCTCGTCCATCTGGTCGCGCGGGGTGACGTCACGCCCGAGACCTGCGACACCGTCGTCAAATACGGGTACGCCTCGCGGCTGCCCGCGATGGGGCCGTTCGAGCACGCCGACCTCGCGGGCCTGGAGCTGATGGGGAATCAGGCTCGGGAGATCTGGCCCGACCTTGCGACCGCGCAGGGTCCGGACGACGGCCCGATCGGAGAGCTTCGGGCGCGGGGCTGGACCGGGATGGCGGCGGGCCGCGGGTTCTACGACTGGAGGGTGCGCGACCCGGACGCCTTCCGTCTCGAGCGCGATCGTGAGATCGTACGCAGGCTGAAGATCACGAGAGGAGGGGAGGTCGTGCTGAAGGGACCGGAGGCATGAAGCCGCCCCCGTTCGACTACCACGTGCCCGCGACCGTCGACGAGGCGGTGGCGCTGCGCACGGCCGATTCCGACGCGGTGGTTCTCGCGGGCGGCCAGAGCCTCGTGCCGCTCCTGAACATGCGGCTCGCGCGGCCATCGGCGCTGATCGACCTCCGCTGCGTCGGCGGGTTGAGCTACGTCCGTGCGGGCGAGGGCGGCGTGGCCGTCGGAGCGATGACGCGGCAGCGTGAGCTCGAGCGCTCCGCCGAGGCGTTCGAAGCGTGTCCGATCCTTCGCGAGGCGCTGGAGCTCGTCGGACACCCGCCGATCCGAAACCGCGGGACCGTCGGCGGCTCGATCGCGCACGCCGACCCCGCGGCCGAGCTGCCGGCGGTCCTGTGCGTGCTCGGCGGTCGGGTGGGGGCGACCGGACCGCGAGGCACGCGGGAGATCGCCGCTGACGACTTCTTCCTCTACCCGTTCACTACCTCGCTCGAGCCGGACGAGGTCTTGACCGAGGTCTTTTTCCCGAAGGCACCGAGCGGCTCCGGGTATGCGGCGCTCGAGCTCACGCGCCGCCACGGCGACTTCGCCCTTGCCGGCGTCTGCGCGGTGGTGTCGAACGGCTCCGCGCGGCTTTGCTTCACGGGCGTCGGCGGCCGCCCCGTCCTCGTCGATTCGGACGAGCCCGACGCGTGGCAGGCGGCGATCGACCCTTCGGCGGACGCGACCGGGTCGGCCGACTACCGCCGCCAGCTGGTGGCCGTGCTGGGCCGGCGTGCGCTCGAGCTCGCCCGCGCACGGAGCGCCCAATGACCCGCGTGCGCGTCGAGGTGAACGGCACCGCGGTGGAGCGCGAGGTCGAGCCGCGGCTCCTACTCTCCGATTTCCTCCGCCACGACCTTGGCCTGACCGGTACCCACGTCGGCTGCGAGCACGGCGTCTGCGGGGCGTGCACCGTGCTCCTCGACGGCGCCTCCGCGCGTTCGTGTCTCATGCTCGCCGTGCAGTGCGACGGCCTGTCTGTGACGACGGTCGAAGGGCTCGCCCGGAACGGCGAGCTCCACCCGGTGCAGGCGGCGTTCCGTGAGGCGCACGCGCTCCAGTGCGGCTTTTGCACTCCCGGCTTTGTCATGGCGGTGACGGCGCTGCTGGAGGAGCGGCGCGGCGAGAAACTGTCCGACGACGAGGTGCGCGAGGCTCTTGCGGGCAACCTCTGCCGCTGCACTGGCTACCAGAACATCGTGCGCGCGGTGCAGATCGCTGCGGGGAGCGAGGGCTGATGGCCACGCTGGTCGGCCGCGCCCTCGGCGGACGCATCGCGCGAAACGAGGACGAGCGCCTCCTGCGCGGCGACGGGATGTACGTCGACGATGTGCACACGCCGGGCGCGCTCCACGTCGCGTTCGTCCGCAGCCCTGTGGCGCACGCGCGCATCCGGAGCATCGATGTCTCGGCCGCGGCCGGCCTGCCGGGGGTCGTGAAGGTGTACACGCACAGCGACCTCGGCGAGCACGACAAGCCGCTGCCGCTCCTCTTCCCGCACGAGGACATGCCGTACCCGGCGACGCAGCACCCGCTTGCGGTCGACGAGGTCAACTACGCCGGCCAGACGATCGCGATGGTGGTCG
>JACDAS010000087.1 GCA_013695295.1 Actinomycetota bacterium
GGGAGCTCCGGCGCTCGCAGTGCTCCACGTCGGCCGGGCGGGCCTGCTCGCCGGGATCGTCGGCGCCGGAGCAGCGGCGCTCGGGGGCGGCCGCCTCGCGGCGGTCGTGGGGCCCGGGATCGGCCCCTGCTGCTACGCGGTGGGGGAGGAGGTCGCGGGGCCCCTCCGCGCGGCCTTCGGCACGGACGTCGCAAGGGGCGGCACCGCCGACCTCTGGACGGCGACGGAGCGCGCCCTCCGCCTGGCGGGCGTCGCCCAGGTCGAGCGCCTCGACCTCTGTACCGCCTGCCGGCCGGAGCTCTTCTTCTCGCACCGCCGCGACTCGGGCGACACCGGCCGTCAGGGAGTGATCGCCGCTGTTCGCTGACGAGCTCCGCGAGCGCTACGCGCGCATCCGTGCCGAGGTCGGCCCGCGGGTGACGGTGGTCGCCGCCACGAAGTACGTGTCCGTCGCCGAGATGGCCGTGCTGGCCGAGGCTGGAATCGAGGTTGTGGGCGAGAATCGCGCGCAGGACCTGGCTGAGAAGCATGCGGCCTACGGCGACACCTTTCGCTGGCACTTCATCGGCCACCTGCAGAGTCGCAAGGCGAAGCTCGTGAGCGGCCTCTGCGAGCTCGTGCACTCGGTGGACTCGGAGTCGGCGGCACGACGGCTCGAGATTCCCGCCCTTGTGCAGGTCGACCTCGCCGGCGAGCAGTCGAAATCGGGAGTCGCGCCCGCCGAGCTCGACCGGCTGCTCGCGCTCGGGCTTGAGGTGCGAGGACTGTCGACGATGCCCCCGCTTGCCCCGGACCCGGAGGCCTCCCGGCCGTACTTCCGGCGGCTGCGCGAGCTAGCTCGGGCGCGCGGCCTGCCGGAGCTCTCGATGGGCACGAGCCAGGACTACAGGGTCGGAGCCGAGGAAGGTGCGACCTACGTCCGGGTGGGTTCCAGCCTCTTTCGGGGTTAACATCCGCGCGTGGGCCTCGGCGACCTCTGGAATCGCACGCTCGTCTACTTCGGCATCGCCGAGGAGGACGAGGACTGGGACGAGGACGGGTACGCGACGAACGAGGAGCTCGAGCGCACCTACAGCGACCGGCCGAACGTCCGCCGGCTCGCGCCCCGGCGCAAGCAGGCGGAGTTCGACGACTGGACCGAGTCGGCGGAGCGGCCCGCGCCGCGCGGGAGCGCGCTTCGGCCTGCCCGCGGCGGCCCCCGTCAGCTCGAGGCCGCCCCGAACCCGCCGGCCCGCGTGCACCTGGTCGTCCCGCGGAGCTTCAACGACGCCCAGCAGATCGCGGACAAGTTCAAGGATCACGTGCCGGTGATCCTCAATCTCCAGAGCTCCGACGCCGAGCTCTCGAAGCGCCTGATCGACTTCACGAGCGGCCTCACCTATGCGCTCGACGGCGGCATGCAGCGGGTCGCGGACAAGGTTTTCCTGCTGACCCCGCGAAACGTCGAGGTCTCCGCCGAGGAGCGCGCGCGCATGCTCGAGCGCGGCTTCTTCAACCAGGCGTAAGCCGAGTCGATCGACGGTTCCGAGGGAACCGCCTGGCGATCGCGAACCTCCTGCCCATGGGCGTCAGCGTCGCCGGCCTCGGCCTACTTGCCGACGCGGTCTCCGCGGTGCAGAACTTCGTGCACGTGTTCATCCTCGTCTACCTGCTCCTGCTGTTCGCGTACATCTTGAGCTCCTGGTTCCAGATGCCATACCGGCCGTGGCTGTATCGCATTCGGCAGTTCCTGTCCGACGTCTGCGAGCCCTACCTGCGCCTGTTCCGGCGCGTGCTGCCTCCGCTCGGCCCGCTCGATCTCTCCCCGATCGTGGCGGTCTTCGTCCTTGTGGTCTTCGACCAGCTGTTGATTGCCGTGCTCGACCGTCTCCACTGAGGCTCCTGGAGCCTCCAAGCGAAGGAGGGCGCATGTCCTACACACCAGTTGAGATCCGCCATCTGAAGCTCCGCCGAGGCCTGCTCGGCTACCGCCGCGGCGGTGTCGACGCCGTCCTCGAGGAGGTCGCGGACAGCTTCGAAAACGTCTGGCGGGACCGGGCCGACCTGCAGGATCGGGTCGAGCACCTCGATTCCGAGCTCGTCCGCCACCGCGAGCTCGAGGCGCTCCTGCGCACGACGCTCGTCTCAGCCGAGCGCGCCGCGCACGACCTGCGAGACCAGGCCAAGCACGACTCGGATCGGATTCTCGCCGAGGCCAGGGCCGAGGCGCGCGCGATCCTGCGCGAGGCCGGGTCCGAGGGCGAGCGTCTGCGTGTCGAGGCGACGCGCGTGCGCGCGCTGCTCGGCGCCGCCCTCGAGGTCGTTCGGGACGCCGAGCCGGCTCCCGACGAGGCCGAGGGGAAGACAGCCGGGGTCCGGGCGGCCTGAGCAGGGGCCGCTCTCGAGCCTCCCTATACTTGAATCGTGGCCGGAATCGACACAGCGCCTTTCCGTCAGGCGCTCGAGGAGGAGCGCGCGCGCATCGCGCATGCGCTCGAGAACCTCCACCGGGAGAACCCCGGCTCGCTCGAGGACGAGTCCCAGGAGATGCCCCTCGACAACCATCCCGCCGAGATGGCGACGGTGACGGTCGACCGCGAGATCGACTCCAGCCTCGAGGAGCACGAGGAGCACGTGCTTGCGGAGATCGACGCTGCTCTCGCGCGGATCGACGCTGGCAGCTACGGCATCTGCGTGACCTGTGCCGCGGAGATCGGCGAGGAGCGGCTGCAAGCCCGGCCCTCGACGGCCCAGTGCATCGACTGCAGGCGGAGGGACGAGCGGGGCTGAGCGCCCGCCGGGGCCGTGGAGATACGCATGGGGTCGACGCCGAACGGGCTTGCCCCGATCTCGGCGGCCGAGCGCC
>JACDAS010000088.1 GCA_013695295.1 Actinomycetota bacterium
CGCCCGCCCCGGTCCCTGCAGGCGCGCTTCGCATGGACGCCAAGTATCGCGACGCGGCGCCCTTGCGCAAACCCGGCCGGCGAGCCGACTCGAGCCCGATGGAACTACACTGGGGCCGTGCCTGCCCCCGCTCGCCGAATGGCGCCGATCGAGGAGACGGTTCCGATCGACCCCGGCGCCGTCGACCGGGCCTACCGCGCCCACCGCGCGCGGCGCCACGCGATCATCGAGCGACGCCGGAGCACCCGGCGGGCGCGGCTCCGGTTCTGGATCGCCCTCGCGGTTCTGATCGCCGGGAGCGTCTTCCTGGCGCTGACCGTGTGGCACCAGGTGCAGAAGCTGTTCGGGTTATAGCGGCCCGCGCAGACCCTCCGGCTTCGCCGGAGGCTTACCTGGACCCGCGCAGACCCTCCGGCTTTGCCGGAGGCCTGCACGCTTAGAAGGGAACAGAGGCTCGTGAACCGGCTTGGTGCGCTTACTTCATAGCGTGCAGGCCTCCGGCTTCGCCGGAGGGTCTGCGCGGGTCAAGTGATTCCTCCGGCGTAGCCGCAGGGTCTGCGCGGGTCAAGGTACTTTCTGAACGTGCAAACACCCGGCCCGGCACCGCCGCAGCGTCCGGCCGGACCCCGGCCTCCCGGCCACCCGGCGACGCCGTTTCCGCACGGCCCGAGCCTCCTCTGGCGCGTCGTCGAGCGGGTCACGTGGGTCGCCGGGCTCGTGCTCGCGCTCTCGGCATTCACGGACTGGTACGCCGGCAGCTCGGTCGAGGGCCCGACCATCGCGGTGATCGCCTGGCACACAGGCCTGCCGGGCAAGCTCGTCTTCTTCATCGGCATCGCCGTGCTCGTCCTGGCCGGCTTTCGCGCGGTCGGCATCGAGCTGCCGGCGAGCGTGCCCGAGAGCATCGTCGTGATCGCGCTCGGAGCGATCGCGACGACGGTCGTCTCGATGCGCGTGCTCCAGATCCCGGACGAGTTCGCCTTCGCGCGTCGCGGGATCGGAATCTGGATCAGCCTGCTCGCAGCCCTCGCGCTGATCGTCGCGGGCCTCGTACGAGCCAACGAAGAGCTGTAGCGAGCGCGAGGCCGAGGAGCGCCCCCCCGAGCACGTCGAGGGGGTAGTGGACACCCACGTAGACCCTCGAGAAGGCGATCGCACCCGCGAGTGAGTAGAGCGCCAGCACGGGCCGGAAGGGCCGTCCCCAGGCGAGCAGGAGCGCACAGGCGAAGGCCATCGTCGCATGGCCTGAGGGGAACGAGGGATCGAGCGGCACCCGGACGAGCGGGTCCGGCTGCGGGTAGACGGTGGGCGGGCGCGGCCGGTCGACGGCGAGCCTGACCCCGTAGGCCGAGAGGTTGCCGAGCGCCGTGGCCGCCATGACGACGAGGAGGTCGAACCGCGACGAGCGACCTGTCAGAGCGAGCACCGCCGCGATCGCGATCCAGATCAGACCGAGCGAGCCCAGCAGCGAGAGCCCTTCGAACACCGGGTCGAGCCACCCCACCCGGTGCCCGACGATCCAGCGCTCGAGCCGGTGATCGACCCCGATCAGATCGGGAGGATCTGCCTCGCGGACTCGACGAGCTCCTGCGGGTCGACGCCCTTGGGTAGGAAGGCGTTGGCCCCCCGGGCCGTCGCCTGCTCGAGCGCCCGCTCGTCGACCTGCCCACTGAACATCAGCACGGGGATCGAGCCGACGCCATGGCGCTCCTGCACGCGCTTGAGCATCTCCCAGCCGTCGACGTCGGGCATCACCACGTCGAGCAGGATCAGATCCGGTGCGCGCTGCTCGAGCATCGTCAGCCCCTCCTCGGCGCTAGCGGCCTCGAGCACCGCGTACCCCGCGAGCTCGAGGCTCGAGCGAACGACAGCCCGAAGCCCGTCGTCGTCGTCGACGATCAGGATCACGGGCCCGCGCAGCTCGGGCCGCGGACCCGACTGCGCCAGGAAGCCGTCGAGGTCGCTCCGCCGGTAGCGCCGGTGCCCGCCCGGGGTCTTGAAGGCGGGCACTCGCCCCGCGTCGGTCCACTTCCGGATCGTGCTCTGGGCCACGCCCAGATAGCCGGCCGCCTGCCCGAGCGTGAACCATTCGACGTCCGTCGAGGGGAAACGTCGTGATCCCGGCGGAGGCGCACGCATGCCGGCTGAATCTAACTAAAAGTGACGTAACCTGCATCACCGCGCCGGCGTGGTCACGGTGACCGTCTCTCGCTCGGGCGGCAAGGGCAGCGGTTTCAGGGTCCGGACGTCCGTGCGCTGGCCGGGCTCGGGGTTGTCGCCGAGCGCCTGGCCGAGGGCGAGGCCGAGGGCGAAGGCGAAGAGGACGAATGCGGCCACCGCGAGCCCGCGCCACGGGACGCGGCTGCGGCGAGGCGCCGAGGGCCTGGAACGGCGTGGCGCGAACGGATCGCCCCCGGTCACGGCTCGAAGTCGTAGGCGGCGCGGGAGAACAGGTGGAAGCCGGCGTCCTGGGCGATCGACAGATCCTGCGGCCGGAACCCGGGCGGCGCGCGCTCAGCCACGACCTCCCCCACCCAGCGATCCGACTCGCCGTAGGCGCGGGCGAGCTCCTCGAGGCCGAAGGTCTGGCCCACGCGGCGCGCAAGCTCCTCCTGAACGAGCTCCACCTCGGCGATCAGGCGCTCGTGCAGCCGGCTGTCGGTTGCGGCTGCGTCGAGTCGGCGGCTGCCCTCCCTCCACTGGTGGCGCGAGGTCTCCAGGATGGCCGACATGGGCGCTGGATCGTATGCATTCATGCAGCACCGGGCCGGCCACAGCGGGTCGAGCTCCGCGATGATGCGCTCGCCCAGCTCGTAGCCGGGCCGCGCGAGCGCGAAGGCCGCGTGGGCGTGCAGGCACTTGAGGCTCCCGGTGCGGCTCGAGCCTCCGACCCCCAGATCGAAGGAGGCACCGCCGTCGACTCCCGTCCGCCCGGCCGCTGCCAGGCGGCGAAGCTCGCGCTGCAGGCGCTCTGCGCGCTCGAGGCTCACCCGGAGCGCCGGGTCGCGCTCGACCTCGCCCGTCCAGCGCTCGACTCCGCCGGCCGCCTCGATCCGAGCCAGGCCGGAGACGAGGTGGGGGCAGGTCACGTAGTAGCTGGTCGGAAAGGGCTCGCCTGCGTCGTCGTAGGGGGCCTGCTCGGTGACCGCAGGGGCCCCGTGAGGACAACGTCGGGCAACTCGGAGCAGCGCTCGCGGGCAACGGCCCAGCTGCAGCGCGACCACCGCTCGGTCGTCCATCCCGCGATCCTAGAGGCTTGCCGTTTCACACCAGGCAGCTGGTCAGGGCACGGGCCGCTCCGCCCGAGCGCGCCGCCAGGCTCCGATGCCCTTGACGATGAAGAGCCGCTCACCGGGCTTGACGAGCCCGAGACGCCGCGCCTGACGCGCGAGCTCCTCGTCCGCCGCGGTGCGCTCGACGCGGTCCTCGAGCGCCCGCTTGTGCGCGCGCAGCGCGCGCACCTCGGCACTTCGCTCCGAGACGGTGTCACGGGTGCTCAGATACGTGCGCGCCGGGCGGTAGTACAGCAGCGCAACGAGGACGAGGGCGGCAACCGGCAACCAGCGTCGGAGCAGCCGCAGGCGGCCACGATCAGGACGGCGAGGCACGGGCGCCCCTGTTCGTCGCGCGAGGGCCCGGTCCTGCGAGCGCGGGCTAGGCGACGTCGACCTTGATCACGTTCGTGCCGCCCGGGACGTTGACGGTCGTCCCGGCGGTGATGACCACGCGATCGCCGGCCGAGACGAGGCCGCTTCGCCGCGCGGCTTCGATCGACCGGGCCCAGAGCTCCTCGACGTCGGGGCACTCGGGAATCAGGAGCGGCGTCACTCCCCACTCGATCGCCAGGTGCTGCAAAGCCTCGGGATGGTGAGTCAGCGCCACGATCGGCCGCCTGGGACGCAGGCGCGCGACCGCCGAGGCGGTGCGACCGGAGAACGTGGGCACGAGCACGGCTCTCGCCCCAAGCGCCTCTGCGAGGTCGCACGCCGCGTTCGACATCGCCTGCCCGACGGTGGGCTCGTCGCTCGCCTCGGGCAGCTCGTGGCGGTAGCCAAGGCTCGGCTCGACCGCGCAGGCGATCCGATCCATGAAGGCGACGGCCTCGACGGGGTAGTCGCCGATCGCGGTCTCCTCCGAGAGCATCAGGGCCGAGCTTCCGTCGAGGATGGCGTTCGCGATGTCGCTGGCCTCGGCCCTCGAAGGCTCGTGGTCGTGCACCATCGACTCCAGCATCTGTGTCGCCGTGATCACCGGCTTGCCGCGCTCGAGCGAGGTGAGGATGATGCGCTTCTGGAGCAGCGGCACGGCCGTGGGCCCGATCTCCACACCGAGGTCGCCTCGCGCGACCATCAGGGCGTCCGCCTCGCTGACGACGGCGTCCAGGGCATCGACTGCCTCGGCCTTCTCGATCTTCGCGATCACGTGCGCCGGGGCGCCGGCCGCCTCGATCAGCTCCCGCAGATCCCGAACGTCCGCTGCAGAGCGAACGAAGGACAGGGCGACGAAGTCCACCCCGAGCCCGAGCGCGAAGTCGAGGTCGTCCAGGTCCTTTCGCGTCAGCGAGGGGATCGGCACCGGGACGCCGGGAACGTTGACCCCCTTGTGCGAGGACACGAGGCCGCCGTTGACGACCGCGCAGCGGGCCCGGCCGGCCTCGACCTTGAGGACGAGGAGCCGGATCTGGCCGTCGGCGATCAGGACCTCGTGGCCCGGCTGGAGCACCTCGCCGATCACCGAGGGGCTAACGGGAAGATCGCCGTCGGCGGCCGTTTCCTCGCCCGCGACCACGATCTCGCTCCCGTTCTCGAGCAGCCGGGGCGTCCCGAGCTCGCCGAGCCGAAGCTTCGGGCCCTGGAGGTCGGCGATGAGCGCGATCGGCCGCCCGGCGTCGGCCTGGAGCTCGCGGACGAGGCCCGCCCAGGTCTCGTGGTCGGCGTGCGAGCCGTGCGAGAAGTTGAGACGGGCGGCGTCCATTCCCGCGCTCACGAGCGCCGAGACCCGGTCGCGCGAGGACGTCGCGGGCCCGAGCGTCGCGACGATCTTCGTGCGGCGCGGCTGCGGAGCCGGTGCCATGCGGCAAGCCTAGATGCTAGGTTCTCCCCCGCTTCGAGCGTAGCGACCTCGCACCCGCGCGGACGTGACGAGTTCGTGCCGGTTTCTCCAGAACGTCGGACCCGTCGGTCAGGCCCCCCAGGCGAGGATCTGGACGCCCTCCCACCAGGCCGGGCTCCCGCGATCGGCGCCATCGAGCTGCAGCAGGAGCCGCGCTCGGGACTGCGAGGCCAGGTACGCGGCCGTTGCCGCGCCGACGCGCTCCCAGTCCGAGTCGTCGACGATCAGCAGGGCTCGAGACGCGAGGTAGGGCTCGATCATCCTGAGCCCCTCCAGCTGCTGCTCGTACTCGTGCCCGTTGTCGTAGTAGTAGACCCCCACCTGTCGCTCGCCGAGCGCGCCGGCCGGCACGAGCTCGAAGGCGTCCCCCTCGAGGATCGCCGCCCGATTGGCCAGCTCGAAAGCCTCGAGGTTCCGCTCGAGCTCCCCGCGGTCGCCGTCGCCGAACGAGAAGTCGTCCAGCCCGACGAAGTCGCCGTCGTTTCCGAGCATCGCGGCGATCAGGCTGGTGCCGTGAAAGGTGCCGATCTCGACGTAGCTCTCGCCGGGCTCGAGGAGCGAGGCGGCGAGGTTCAGCAGCGCCAGATTGTTCACGCGGGCGAGACCGGGGACCGCTTCCAGCACCTCGGCGAAGCGCGGGTCGCGGGGCTCCGCCGAGGCGGGGAAGTCGTCGAAGAGGGCGGGCAGCTGGCGGACGAACCGAAGTGGATCCATCGAGGGCCGGCGCCTCCGCTAGCGGTGCGCTCTCGGGAACGCGTCCCAGCCCGGGTAGGCCGCCGCCGAACCGAGATCCTCTTCGATGCGCAGGAGCTGGTTGTACTTGGCGACGCGGTCGCTCCGCGACGGAGCGCCGGTCTTGATCTGGCCCGCTCCCGTCGCGACGGCCAGATCGGCGATCGTCGTGTCCTCTGTCTCGCCCGAGCGATGGGAGATCACGGAAGCGAAGCCGTTGCGGCGAGCGAGCGAGATCGCATCGAGCGTCTCGGTGAGGGTGCCGATCTGGTTCACCTTGACGAGGATGGCGTTCGCGACGCCCTCGTCGATCCCGCGCCGGAGCCGCTCGACGTTCGTGACGAACAGGTCGTCCCCGACGAGCTGGAGCCTGCCGCCGAGCCGCTCGGTGAGGGTGCCCCAGGCGCCCCATTCGTCCTCGGCCAGCCCGTCCTCGACCGAGACGAGCGGGAAGCGGTCGGCCAGCCCCGCGTACAGGTCGATCATCGCGTCCCCATCGAGGATGCGACCCTCGCCGTCCAGGCGGTATCCCCCGTCGCGGTAGAACTCGGTCGCCGCCGGATCGAGCGCGATCCCGACCCGCTCCCGGTGCCCGGCGCGCTCGGCGGCCTCCAGGATCGCTTCGATCGCCCCCTCGGTCCCCGGCAGGTCGGGCGCGAAGCCGCCCTCGTCACCAACCGCAGTCGCGAGGCCGCGCTCCTCGAGCACCCGCTTCAGGGAGTGAAACACCTCCGAGCCGATCCGGAGCGCCTCGGCGAAGCTCTCCGCCCCGGCCGGGACGACCATGAATTCCTGGAAGTCGATCGAGTTGTCCGCGTGCGCCCCACCGTTGACGACGTTCAGCATCGGCACGGGGAGCACGTGAGCGTCGGCGCCACCGATCCAGCGGTAGAGAGGCAGGCGCGCATCGGCTGCAGCCGCCTTCGCGATCGCCAGGGAACAGCCGAGGATGGCGTTCGCCCCGAGGCGCGACTTGTTCTGGGTCCCGTCCGTCTCGATCAGCAGCGCGTCAACCGCACGCTGGTCGCGCGCGTCGCGACCGGCGAGGATCGGGCCGAGCTCGCCGGTCACGTTCCGCACCGCCTGGAGGACGCCCTTGCCGAGGTAGGCCCGCTCGTCGCCGTCACGGAGCTCGACGGCCTCGAACCTGCCCGTCGAGGCCCCCGACGGCACCGCGGCGCGCCCGAGCGCACCGGACGCGAGCTCGACCTCGACCTCGACGGTCGGGTTCCCGCGCGAGTCGAGGATCTGGCGCGCGGCCACGGCGGCGATCGTCGACGAGCTCAACGGAGCATCTCCTTGGCGCGATCGTAGTAGCGATCCTGCTCCGGCAGAGCGAGCTCGGCGAACGCCCTGCCCTCCTCGGCGGCGAGCGCCTCGGCGCGCTCGACCCGCTCGACGAAGACCCGCGTCGCCCTCCGCAGCGCCAGCTCGGGGTCGACGTTCAGATGGCGCGCGACGTTGACCGCCGCGAAGAGGACGTCCCCGAGCTCGGCGAAGACCTCTCGGGCGGGCTCGGCCTCGGACTCGGGCTCGCCGGCGGCCGCGATCGCCTCCTTGAGCTCCGACACCTCGTCGTCGAGATCGGCGAGCGCGCTTGCGACGTCGGGGTACTCGAACTCGACGGCGGCCGCCCGCCGCTGCACCTTCCGCGCGTAGAGCGCTGCCGGCAAGGCCTCGGGCAGGTCGTGGAAGATGCCGTTTCGGCCCTCGTCGTCCCGCTTGATCTGCTCCCAGCGCCGTCGTACGGCTCCGGCGCTGTCCGCGGTCGCCGCTCCGAACAGGTGCGGGTGGCGGCGGATCAGCTTGGCCTGGACGCCCCGTGCGACCTCCTCGAGGCCCCCGGCTCCCTGCTCGGCGAGGAGCTCCGACAGGAAGTAGACCTGGAAGAGGAGGTCACCGAGCTCGTCGCGCAGCTTCTCCGTGTCGCCCGCCTGCGCGGCGTCCGCGACCTCGTAGGCCTCCTCCAGCGTGTGGGGCACAATCGTGCGAGCCGTCTGCTCGCGATCCCACGGGCAGTCGCGGCGTAGCCGCTCCGTCAGCTCCTGCAGGGCGAGCAGCGCCTCGGCGAGACCCTGCGTCACCACCGGCTCACCCCGTGGTCGTCGTCGCCCCGGTCGTGCCGGTCGTGCCGGTCTCGGGCGGCTCGTAGCCCTTGGCGTAGGTGATCTTGTCCTTGTACTCCTTCTTCAACTCGTTCTGCCACTTCGTGATCACCTCGGTGCGCCGCGTCGAGGTCAGCTGCTGGCGAATCGCGTCGGCGACCTGCTTGTACGGCGTCGCCTTGCGGGGGCGAATGTTCGAGAGCGCCTTGATCACGTGGAAGCCGTACTGGGTCTTGACCGGCTTCGAGATCGTTCCCGTCTTCAGTGTGAACGCCACCTTGTCGAACTCCGGCACGGTCTGGCCCTTCGAGACGGTCAGCTTGCCGCCCTGCGCCTTCGAGCCCGGATCCTCCGAGTACTTCTTCGCGAGCGCGGCGAAATCGCCGCGGCCCGTCACCTGCTTGTAGATCGAGTCGGCGAGCGGCTTCTTCTTGACGAGGATGTGGGCGACCTCGCGTGACTCCGGGGTCGAGTATTGCTCGGGGTGCTTGGCGTAGTAGTCGCGGGCCTCCTTGTCGGTGACCTTCACCTTGTCGGTCACCCGCTTGAACAGGGCCTCGGAGATCAGCTGCGCCTTGATGTCGCGCTTGACCTGGGTATCGGTCAGCCCCTGCTTCTTCAGCTCGGCCAGGTAGCGCTTCTCGCTGCCGCCGAA
>JACDAS010000122.1 GCA_013695295.1 Actinomycetota bacterium
AGCGGTAGCGCCGTCGCCGCGTCGCGTGCGAGGTCGATCAGCGGCTGGACGGCGAAGAACGAGCCGACGGTGACCGTCAGCGCGCCGACGACCGCCGCGGTCAGCAGCCGCTCCCGTGGAGGAGAGCCCCCTGCGGGGACCAGCTCGAGCCGCTCCGTGGGGCGTACGTAGAGCGCGCGGATCACACCGAGGTAGTAGTAGAGACTGACCGCGGTCGCGGCGAGGCCGACGATGATCAGCCACGTCCAGCCGCGGTCGTATGCCGCCGCGAAGACGTAGAACTTGCCGAAGAAGCCGCCGGTCGGGGGGAGGCCGGCGAAGCCGAGCATGAAGGTCCACATCGCCACGCCGAGGACCGGCCGCTCCCACCCGAGACCCGCGAGGTTGTCGAGCGTCACCGGCTGGCCTAGCTCCCGCTCACGCGCCGCGACGACCGCGAACGAGCCGAGCGACATCGCCGAGTACGGGATCAGGTAGTAGAGCAATGCCCGCCCCCCGAGCCCGTTGTTCGCCGCGATCGCGATCAGCATGAAGCCCGCGTGGGAGATCGATGAGTACGCGAGCAGCCGCTTCAGGCTCCTCTGGGTTAGCGCGGCGAGGTTCCCGATCGCCAGAGAGGCGCAGGCGATCACCGCCAGCGCGACCGTCCACAGCTCTTCCTCCTGGGGGAAGGCCGTCACGAGCACGCGAAGGGTCAGCACGAGGGCGACCGTCTTGGTCGCAGCCGACATGAACGCGGTCACCGGCGTGGGCGCGCCCTCGTACGCGTCGGGCGTCCACATATGGAACGGGGCCGCGGAGGCCTTGAAGGCGAGGCCCGAGATCAGCATCGCGAGCCCCACGAGGAGCAGCACGTCGTCGGAGAGGCCACCGGCCGCGACGGCCGAGGCGATGTCGGCGAAGCCGAGCTCCCCGGTCGACCCGTAGACGAGAGCCGAGCCGAAGAGCAGGAACGCCGACCCGAAGCCGCCGATGATCAGGTACTTGAGGCCGGCCTCGAGCGAGGCGACCCTGTCGACCTCGAGCGCGCAGAGGATGTACAGGCAGATCGAGAACCACTCCAGCGAGAGGAACAGGGTCATCAGGTTGTTCGCGGTCACGAGGAAGGCCATCCCGCCCCCGGCGGCCGCTAGCAGCGCGTAGTACTCACCGACGTGGTCGTCGCGCGTGCGCTGCGAGTACGAGATCCCGACGGCCAGAAGCCCGGACCCGACCACGATCAGCTGCGCCAGTGCGCCGAACCGGTCGCGGACGATCGCGTCGGCGACGGCGCCGCCCCCCTCCTCGCTGTAGGCGTACAGGAACGCGGCCGCAACGAAGGAACCCGTGAAGCCCGCGGCGCAGACGGCCGCCGAGAAGGCCTTGCGCAGGCGCGGGGGCACGAGCACGGCCGCGAGCAGGGCAACGGCGGACGCGGCGAGGAGGGCGAGGACCGGGCCGAGCGCGAACCAGTCGACCGACGGGGTCACGACCTCGCCGATCACCGCAGGATGTCCCTGAGCGCCGGGAAGTCGCCCTCGCCGAAGGAGCGGTCGCTGATCGCGGCGGGCCAGGCCGAGAGCGCCAGCAGGCACGCCACGAGCGGTACGAGCACGGCGAGCTCGGCGGGACGCAAGTCTTGCCCGCCTGCTCGGGCGGCGGGCCCAGGGTCACGGTGCAGCACGGCCGAGATCAGCCGGAGCATGTACATCGCCGCGAGCAGGATCGCGCCGGCACCGATCACGGCCCAGATCCAGCCGGTCGCGAAGACCCCTACGAGGATCAGGAACTCGCCGGCGAACGCCGTCGACCCGGGCACCGCGAGGGCGATCACCCCGGTCGTCATCAGCACCGTCGCGAGGGCAGGGCGGCCGCGGGCCATCCCGCCGAGCCGCGCGAACTCGCCGCTGCCGGCACGGTTCTCGACGACTCCCGCGAGCAGGAAGAGCGTCACCGAGAGAAGTCCGTGGTTGACCATCTGCAACACCGCCCCGTTCAGGCCGGCCAGGTTCGTCGCAAAGAGGCCGAGCGTGATCAGGCCCATCTGCGCCAGGCTCGAGTAGGCGATCACGCCGCGCATGTCGGGTGCGCGGAAGGCGATCAGCGAGCCGTAGACGAGCCCGCAGGCGGCGAGCACCAGGATCGGGACGCGCAGATCCTGCACGGGCTCGGGGAACTTCCCGATCGCGATTCGCAGGAACCCGTACGCCGCGGTCTTCGAGACCACGCCGGAGAGCACCGCCGCGACCTCCGGCGGCGACTCCCGGTAGGCCTCGGGCAGCCAGCCGTGCAGCGGAAAGAGCGGCGCCTTGACAGCGAAGGCCGCCGCGAAGCCGAGGAAGACGAGCGTGCTCGAGCTCGGGCCTCCCTCCAGGAGGTCGAAGGTCCCCTGCGAGATCCCGATCGCGATGATCGAGGCCAGCATCAGTAGCGACCCGACCATCGTGTAGATCACGAACTTGAGCGTGGCGATCGCGCGACCGGCTCCGCCCCAGATCCCAACGAGGACGTAGAGCGGGATCAGCATCGCCTCCCAGAAGACGTAGAAGACGAGGAGATCCTGGGCGCTGAAGACCCCGACGACGGCGCCCGTGAGCAGGAGCATGAGGCCGAAGTAGGCCCGCGGTCGCTCGCGGCCGGCCCAGAAGCCGTAGGCGATCGCGGCCGCCATCGCAACCGCCGTCAACCCCACGAGCCACAGCGAGAATCCGTAGAGGCCGACGTGGTAGGAGACGTGGAGGTCGCTGAGCCAGCTCGTCTGCTGCTCGAGCTGCAGCGAGCCTGCCTCGCCGAAGTCGAAGCGGACGAGCGAGACGATCCAGAAGCCGATCTCGACGACCGAGACGAGCAGCGCAGTCACACCGGCCCAGAGCCGCTGCATCGGGGTCAGCCAGATCGCGAGCGCGCCCCCGATCGGCAGGAAGATCAGCGTTGTCGTCAGCCACTGGTTCATGGGGAAGCAACCATCTACCGGACCGCGACGAAGACGACGGCGAGGACGGCGAGGCTGCCCGCGATCGCGAGCGCGTAGCTGCGGACGAGGCCCGTCTGCAGCGAGCGCGTGCGGGTGCTGAGGACGCGCGTGCCGCGCGCGACGCCCGTGACCGAGCCGCCGACCAGCGGTCCCTCGATCAGCGCAGCCCAGAGCCGGGAGGTCAGGACGGCCGGGCGGTAGAAGAGCCAGTCGTACAGCTCGTCGAAGTAGAGCTTGTGCTCCAGGAAGGAACGCACCCGCGGGAGCGCCGGCACGGCCGCGCGCCGGGCGCCGTAGAGCCACCAGGCCACGCCGATGCCGGCGAGACCCAGCACGACGGCCACGATGCTCGTCATCGCCTCCTGCCAGTTCGTGGCCTCGACGAGCGGCTCCGCGACCGGGTGCAGCCAGTCGGTGACCGGCGTCCAGAAGCCTGCGAACTGGAGCCAGCCACCGATCACCGAGAGGAGCGCGAGCACGGCCACGGGCGCGAGCATCGAGAACGGCCCCTCGCCTCCGTGGGCGTGCCCGGGAGCGTGGGCGTGCGTCGCCGCGGGCTCGTCCCCGGGCTCGTTCGGCTCAAGCTCGTGGGAGTGCTCGCTGCGCGGCGCATGCGCCGCGAAGAGGTGCTCCTTGACGTGCGCGGACTGCTCGCCGCCGAAGACGAGCAGGATCATCCGGAAGGTGTAGAGCCCGGTGAGAAACGTCCCGATCAGACCTGCCGCGAGGAGCACCTTGCCGTACGTGCCGCTCGCGAGTGCCGCGGCGAGGATCGAGTCCTTCGAGAAGAAGCCGGCAAACGGCGGCACGCCGACGAGCGCGAGCGCGCCGATCAGGGTCGCGACGTACGTCCAGGGCAGCGCTCGCCGCAGGCCGCCCATCTTGCGCAGATCCTGTTCTCCGAGGAGTGCGTGGATGACGATCCCGGCCGCCATGAAGAGCAGTGCCTTGAAGAAGGCGTGCGTCATCAGGTGGAACATGCCGTTGGCGTACGCGCCGAGGCCGGCTCCGAGGAACATGTAGCCGATCTGGGACATGGTCGAGTAGGCGATCACGCGCTTGATGTCCGTCTGCACGAGCGCGATCAGGCCGGCGACGAGGAGCGTCCCCGCCCCGAGGCCGGCCGCGAGGTCCTGCACGGTCGGCGCCAGCTCGAAGAGCGGGTGCGTGCGCACGATCAGGTAGACGCCTGCGGTCACCATCGTCGCCGCGTGGATCAGCGCGCTCACGGGCGTCGGGCCCTCCATCGCGTCGGGGAGCCAGGTGTGGAGCGGCAGCTGGGCGGACTTCGCGACGGCACCCCCGAGCAGGCCGAGCGCGACGAGGTTCACGAGCCAGTGGTTGGAGCCGAGCCCCTCCATGCGCGCGAAGGCGAGGTCGAAGTCGAGCGTGCCCGTGTGCTGGACGAGCAGGAAGAGCGCGAGCGCCATCGTCGCGTCGCCGAAGGCGTTCATCACGAACGCCTTCTTCGCTGCGGCGACCGCGCTCGCCCGCTGGTGCCAGAAGCCGATCAGGAGGTAGGACGAGAGCCCGACGAGACCCCACCCTGCGAGCAGCAGGAGCAGGTTGCCGCCCTGCACCAGCAGCAGCATCGAGAAGACGAAGAGCGCCATGTAGGCGAAGTACCGGCGCTCCTCCTCGTCGCCGTCCATGTAGCCGATCGAGTAGGCGACGATCAGCGACCCGACGCCGGAGACGACGAGCATCATGAAGACGCTCAGCGGGTCGACGAGGATGCCCAGCCCGAAGTCGAGCTCGCCTGCCGTCAGCCAGCTCCAGGGCGTCGACGTCTGCGAGCGGTCCTCTGGATCGTTCCCGAGCATCACGGCGAACGCGACCGCAGCGGCCACGAAGGAGCCGGCTACCGAGGCGGTCGCGAGGTAGCCGGCGCCCCGTCGGGTGATCCGTGCGCCGAGGAGCGCGATCGCGAGCGCCGCAGCGAGCGGGGCGAGCAGGCAAGCCCAGGCCGCGAGGATCATCCGCGGAGGCTGGTGAGCCGGTCGACGTCGAGCGTCAGCCGCCGCCGGGCCATCGCGACGATCAGGCCGAGCCCCACGACGACCTCGGCGGCCGCGACCGCCATCACCCCGAGCGCGAAGATCTGGCCGTCTCCCTCGCCGTGGTGGCGAGAGAAGGCGATCAGCGCGAGGTTGGCGCCGTTCAGCATGATCTCGAGCGAGAGCAGGACGATCAGCGGGCTTCGCCGCAGCAGCACGCCCAGCGTGCCGGTTGCGAAGAGGAAGGCCGAAAGCGCCAGGTACCAGGTGACGTCGGGGCCCTGCATCAGGCCTGCACGTCCGGTGCGGCCGGCCCGGTCTCGCTGCGGGCGTGACTGCCGAGGATCACCCCGCCGACCGCGGCGACGAGCAGCACGATCGAGGTGATCTCGAAGGCGAGCAGGTGGTCGGTGAGGAAGAGCCGGCCGATCTCCGCCGGGCTGCCGAACGACTCGCGGATGGCGGCCTCGTCGGACAGGCGCCCTCCGGCCTTGATCCCGATCACGACGATCACCTCGACGAGGAGCGCGGCGGCGGCCGTGACCGCTCCGACGGTCTGCCAGCGAGGCCCGCCCGCCCAGGGGGCGTCCGCCTGGCCCCCGAGGTAGGCGATCACGAACAGGAACATGACCATCACGGCCCCGGCGTAGACGAGAACCTGTGCCGCCGCGACGAACTCGGCCTCGAGCAGCAGGTAGAGCACCGCGAGCGAGCCGAGGTTCCCGATCAGCGCGAGCGCGGAGTAGAAGGGGTTCGTGAAGCTGACGACGGCCGCGCCGGAGGCGAGGCACGCGAAGGCAGCCGCGATCCAGACGATCCAGACGAGGAGGTTTCCGACGGTCGCGGCCGGGAGGAGGAGGGATGCGCTCACGAGTCGGTCCTGTAGTAGGGGATCGGCGTGTCGTAGAGCAACCCGTCCGCCACGGGGACCCGCTTGATCGGCTCGGCGAGCAGCATGTCCTTCGTGTAGATCTGATCGTCCCGCGCGTACTCCGAGAGCTCGAAGTCGTTCCCGAGCGTGATCGCGTCGAAGGGGCACGCGATCTCGCAGTAGCCGCAGAAGATGCAGCGGCTGAGGTTGATCTCGTAGATCCGCGCGTAGCGCTCGCCGGCGGAGACGCGGTTCGTGGCGGTGTTCTCGTCCGCCACGACCCGGATGCAGTCGGCCGGGCAGGCCGCCGCGCAGAGCGAGCAGCCGACGCACTTCTCGAGGCCGTTCTCGTGCCTCCAGAGCCGGTGGCGGCCGCGGAAGCGCGGGTACACCGGCCGCTTGAACTCGGGGTACTGCTGCGTGATCGGCTTCTTGAAGATCTGCCGGAAAGTGACGGCGAAGCCCTTCAGCGAGCCGAGCGGCTGGGGAGCCATCAGTCGATCGCCACCACGAGCAGGGCCGTGACGAGGGCGTTCAGCGTCGCGACGGGCAGGAGCACCTTCCAGCCGAAGGCCATCAGCTGGTCGTAGCGCAGGCGCGGAAGCGTCGTCCGCAGCCAGATGAAGACGAAGAGGATCACCGCGACCTTCAGCAGGAACCAGAGCGGCCCGAGCGGGGCCCAGGGGCCGTGCCAGCCCGCGAAGAAGAGCGTCACGCAGAGGCCCGAGAGCGTGATCATGTTCACGTACTCGGCCATCTGAAAGAGGCCCCAGCGCATGCCGCTGTACTCGGTGTGGTAGCCCGCGACCAGCTCGGACTCGGCTTCCGGCAGGTCGAACGGCGCTCGGCTCGTCTCGGCGACTCCCGCGACGAAGAAGGTCACCAGGCCGATGAACTGCGGCACGGCGAACCAGATCGTGTCCCCCTGCTTCTCGACGATCTCGGTCAGCGACAGGGACTGGCCCATCAGGACGACCCCGAGCACGCTCAGGGCCAGCGAGACCTCGTACGAGACGAGCTGCGCGCAGGTGCGCATCGAGCCGAGCAGCGAGTACTTCGACTCGGACGCCCAGCCGCCGACGATGAAGCCGTAGATCCCGACCGAGCCGAGCGCGAAGATCAGGATCAGGGAGATCGGCACGTCCACGATCTGGCCCGTCACGTCCCAGCGCCACACGTGCCACCCCTCGCCGAACGGGATCACCGCGAAGGCGGCGAGCGCCGTGAAGGCCGACAGGACCGGCGCGACGATGTACGGCACGTCGAGCGCCTGTGTCGGCGTGAACGCCTCCTTCCGGATCAGCTTGACGAGGTCGGCGATCGGCTGGAGCACGCCGAAGGGGCCGGCCCGGTTCGGGCCGTAACGGAGCTGCATCCGGCCCATCACCTTCCGCTCGAGAAGCGTCGTATAGGCGAAGACCCCGAGCAGGAGGTTGATCACGACGGCAGCCTTGATCAGGCTGATCCACCAGGGCTCGGTCACGTCGCCACCTGCCTCGTGACCTCGACGCCCGAGCCGAGCTCGGCCACGTGCTCCTCGGCGACCCGGACGGCGCCGGCGACGAGGCGGCGGTTGACGCTCGCCCGGAGTGAGACGGAGGTGCCGTTCGAGCTGACCCGCACCGGCTCGCCGCTCGAGATGCCCCGGACCCGCGCGTCCTCGGGCGCCAGCTCGACCTCGGCCGCGGGACGCTGGAACTGGAGCTCGGGCACGCGCTCGACCTCCGGCCCGGAGAAGAGCGGCCGGTAGCGGACGAGCTGGAGGGGCCCCCCGCCCGAGGTCCGCCGTGGCTCGGGTGACGGGCGGTCGGCAGGCTGCGGCGTCAGCGCCGTTCGCGGAGGCAACGGGGCGTGCTCGCCGAGGTCGGTGAAGGAGAGCCCGAAGATGCGGGGGCCGATCTCGTCGAAGACCACGCGCGGGTGCGGGGAGAGATCGACGTCGAAGCGCTCCGCGAGCTTCGAGAGCCAGGCCAGCTCGTCCGGCGCGGGCGGGATCGCGGCGCGCCGGAGGCGCTGTGGGCGGCCTTCGAGGTTCACGTAGGTGCCGTCTCGCTCGAGGTAGCTGGTCCCGGGCAGAACGAGATCGGCCCAGCCCCCGGCAGCGAGATCGCGGAACATCGTGATCGCGAGCACCGACTCGGCCCGCCCGGCGAGCGCCCTCACGTGCGGGTCGGCGGCGGCCTCGTCGCCCGAGACCACGAGCAGGCCGATCGACGTCGCCTTCTCCGACTCCTCGCCGTCGTCCGCCGCCGCCCAGGCGTCGGCGACGCCACGCCCGTTCGGCGTCGAGGGCAGGAGGAACGCGCCGGACCCGGGCTTGCCCGCCAGGCCGAGCTCGGCCGAGGTCAGGGCGAGGTGGGATCCTCCGTCTCCGCCGGGGCCCGACCAGATCAGCACTGCCCGTTCGGCCCCGCGCAGGCGCGCTCCCAGCTCGCTGTCCGCCGCGGCGAGTCGACGGCAGGCGTCGAGCGTGCGCCCGGGCGGCGCCTGGACGTCCCCGGCGGGCCCGACGCGAACGATCTCGGCGCCGGCGCGCGCGGCTGCCTTCAGCCAGAGCTCGACGAGGGGCGCGCGCTCGATCACCGGGTCGTCGCCGAGGACGACCACCAGCTCGGCGGCGGCGATCCCCGACAGCGGCAGGCGGAACGCATCGAGCGAATCGCCCGTCTGTTCGGGCAGCACCGCCGAGTGGGCGTCGAGGCCGCAACGCAGCAGCCGCGCGAGCCCGTAGGCCTGCTCGAGCGTCTCCGAGCCGGAGAGCGCGGTGACGATCCGGCCGCGCGCAGCGCGAAGCAGCCGCTCGGCGTCGTCCAGAGCCTCGTCCCAGGAGACCACCTCGAGCGACCGCCGCCGCACGCGGCGCAACGGGTCGACCGTCCGGTCGCGTGCGTAGAGGTGAGGGTAGGCGAAGCGGCCCTTGTCGCAAAGCCAGCCCCCGTCGACCTCCGGGTGGTTGCGGGACTGGATGCGCTTGACCTTCCCCTCCCGGGTCGTGACGTCGATGTTGCAACCGACCGGGCAGAGGCCACAGACGCTCGGCGCGCTCTGGATCTCCCAGGGGCGCGCGAGGAAGCGGTACTGCGTCGAGGTGAGAGCGCCGACGGGGCAGAGCTCGGTGATGTTGCCGCTGAAGACCCCGGTGTAGGGCTGATCCTCGAAGGTCGCGATCATCGTCAGCGACCCGCGGTTGACCGCCACGAGCTCCCCGTCCTCGGCCACGCCCTCGGAGAAGCGGGTGCAGCGGTAACAGAGGATGCAGCGCTCGCGGTCGAGCGCGATCGTGGGGCTAATCGGGATCGGCTTCTCGAAGGTGCGCTTCTCGAACGTCATCCGCGTCCGGCCTGGCCCGTAGCGGAACGTCAGGTCCTGCAGGGGACACTCGCCGCCCTTGTCGCAGACCGGGCAGTCGAGCGGGTGGTTCACGAGCAGGAACTCGAGCGTCGCGTTCTGGGCCTCGGCGGCCTTCTCGGAGGTGAGCGCCGTGCGGACGACGAGCCCCTCCTGGGCGACCATCGTGCAGGCCGCCATCGGCTTCGGCATCCCCTCGACCTCGCAGAGGCACATGCGGCAGGCCCCGACCGGCGGGCCGAGCCGCGGCTCGTAGCAGAAGACCGGGATCTCGATCCCCGCCTCGGCGGCGGTCTCGACGAGGCCGAGTCCCTTGGGGACGCGAACGGCGCGCCCGTCCACGTTGACCGTGACCAGCTCGGCCGCGCTCACGCCGGCACCCGTGCGACAGGGTCGTGGGAGTGCTGGTCGACCGGCGCGAAGAGGTCCTCGAGCGACGACTCGCCGGCGAGCGGGCACCCGCCCTGGTCGACGTGCGCCTGGAACTCGTCGCGGAACTTGTCGACGTAGCTCGCAACCGGCATCGCGGCCGCGTCGCCGAGCGGGCAGAGGCACTTGCCGAGGATCCGGTCGCAGACCGAGAGGAGCAGGTCGAGCTCGCCCTGCGAGGCGCGACCGGCCTCGACCGCCTCGAGGATCTGCACCATCCAGCGCGTCCCCTCGCGGCAGGGCGTGCACTTTCCGCAGGACTCGTGCATGTAGAACTGGGCGACCCGGAGCGCGAGCTGCACCATGCAGCAGCGATCGTCGATCGCAATCACCACGCCCGACCCGAGGAACGTGCCCACCTCCGCCAGCGCGTCGTGCGAGAGCGGCGTGTCGATCTGGTCCGCCGTCAGGATCGGGAACGAGGAGCCGCCGGGGATCACCGCCTTCAGCTCGCGGCCGTCCGCCACGCCGCCGCCGAGGTCGATCAGCTCGCGGATCGTGATCCCCATCGGAAGCTCGTAGTTGCCTCCGCGGACGACGTTCCCCGAGAGGCAGAAGACGCGTGTCCCGGTCGAGTCTGGCGTCCCGATCCTTGCGAACTCGGCGCCGCCGAGCTCGAGGATCGGCGGGACGGTGGCGATCGTCTCGACGTTGTTGATCAGGGTCGGCGCCGCGTAGAGACCCGAGATCGCGGGGAACGGCGGCTTCGATCGGGGCATACCCCGCTTACCCTCGAGCGACTCGAGCAGGGCGGTCTCCTCGCCGCAGATATACGCGCCGGCGCCGCGGTGGAGGACGATCGTCACGCCCTCGAGCAGATCGGCCTCCCGCGCCTCGTCGAGCGCAGCCCGCAGGATCTCGAACTCGACGAGGTACTCGCCGCGGATGTAGATGAAGACGCTCTTCGAGGAGATCGCGTGCGCGAGGATCAGGCAACCCTCGATCAGGCGGTGCGGGACCCTGGCCATGATCTCGCGATCCTTGAACGTCCCGGGCTCGGACTCGTCCGCGTTGACAGCAAGGTAAACGGGCTGCGGCGAGTCCTTGGGGATGAAGCCGGCCTTCCGGCCCGTCGCGAAGAAGGCACCCCCGCGGCCGCGCAGGTTCGAGGCGTTCAGCTCGTCGAGGATCGCCTGGGCCGTGAGCCCGCGGGCCCGGGCGAGCTGGACGTAGCCTCCGACCTCGCGGTAGCTCGCCAGCTTCGTGAGGTCCCGCTCGTCGGCGCCCGCGAGGACGAGCTGCAGCAGCTCAGCCACCGCGAAGCTCCGCCACGATCGCCTCGACGTCCTCCGCGCGGACGGACTGACGGTAGCGGTGGTCGACGGCGACGATCGTCGGCCAGCCGCAGCCGCCCAGGCACTCGGCGGCTCGGAGGGTCACCTCACCGTCGGGCGTCGTCTCGCCCGCGCGGACGCCGAGCTCGGACTCGAAGGCCGAGAGGACGCCCTGCGCCCCCACGAGCCCGCAGCAGATGTTCGTGCAGACCTCGACGAGGTGCCGCCCGACCGGCCGCAGGTGGTACATGTCGTAGAAGGAGGCGACCGAGCGGCAGTAGGCAGGCGACAGCTCGAGCGCGTCGGCCACCTCGGCGAAGGCCTCGGGCGGCAGCCAGCCGTACTGCTCCTGCGCGAGGTGGAGCGCCGGCAGCACCGCCGACTGCGAGTCCGGATAGCGCGCCGCGATCGCTCGCACCTCGGAGGCGAACGAACTCACGGGTCCTCTCGTCTCCGCCGAGCGAAGCGAAGGCGCAAGCCAACCCAGGTGAAAGCGCGGAGCGCTTTCACCTGTCGACCTCGCCCATCACCGTGTCGAGCGAGCCGACGATTGCGATCAGGTCCGCGATGTAGGCGTCGACCATGCAGGTGGCCGTCGCCTCGAGCGCGACGAAGGAGGCGCCGCGGAACTTCACGCGCCAGGGCCGCGGGCCGCCGTCGGAGACCACGTAGCAGCCGAGCTCACCGCGCGGCGACTCGACCGCGACGTAGACCTCGCCCTCGGGTACGCGGTACCCCTCGGTGACGATCTTGAAATGGTGGATGAGGGACTCCATCGAGGTGTGGAGCTCCTCGCGCGGAGGCAGCACGACCTTGCGGTCGTCGGCGATCCAGGGCTCGCCGTCCAGGCGCTCGAGGCGGCGCAGGCACTGCTCCACGATCCGCGTCGACTCGCGCATCTCGTCCATCCGCACGCGGTAGCGGTCGTACACGTCCCCGTTCTCGTAGACCGGTACCGCGAAGTCGACCCGGTCGTAGGCGAGGTAGGGGTCGTCTCGCCGAAGGTCCCAGTCGACGCCCGACCCGCGCAGCACGGGGCCGGTCTGGCCGAGCGCGATCGCGTCGTCGGCCGACAGCAGGCCCAGGCCCTTTGTGCGCTTGAGCCAGATCTGGTTGCGGTCAACGAGGTCCTCGTACTGGTCGACCGCGCCCGGCATCGTCTCGACGAAGCGCCTGCACTCCGGGTAGAAGCCCGGTGGGACGTCCTCGGCCAGGCCGCCCGCCTGGAAGTAGCGCGTGTGCATCCGGTAGCCCGTCACCAGCTCGGACAGGTCGAGGATCTGGTCGCGCTCGCGGAAGCAGTACCAGAACATCGAGATCGCGCCCAGCTCGAGCGCGGCGGTGCCGAGCCACACGAGATGCGAGTGGATCCGGTTCAGCTCGCAGAGGAGCATGCGCATCCAGGTGGCCTTCTCGGGCAGCGGCAGCCCGAGCAGCTTCTCGATCGCCTGGACGAAGACGAGCTCGTTCGCCTGGTAGGCGAGGTAGTCGATGCGCGGCGCGTAGGTGATCGCCTTCCACCAGGTCTTCGCCTCCATGTTCTTCTCGAAGCCCGTGTGGACGTAGCCGACCTTCGCGTTGAGCCCGACGACGGTCTCGCCGTGGAGGTCGACGACGAGGCGGAGCACCCCGTGGGTCGACGGGTGGTTGGGGCCGAAGTTGACCTGGAGGACGTCGTCGGAGTCCCGCAGCGCGGCGGGGAGCTCGAGCACCGTCGGGATGCGGGGGATCCGGCTTCCCGCGTAGATCTCCGGACGCTCGGGTGCGATCGCCATCAGCGGGCCCCGACTACTCGGCGCTCGAGAAGCGGACGGGCTCGCCGCCGAGCGGATAGTCCTTGCGGAGCGGGTGGCCCTCCCAGTCCTCGTCCATCAGCAGTCGCTGGAGATTCGGGTGGCCTTCGACCGGGATGCCCATCATGTCCCAGGCCTCGCGCTCGTGCCAGTCGGCGGTCGCCCAGACGCCCGTCACGCTCGGCACCGCCTCGCCGTCGTCGAGCCAGACCTGCAGGCGAAGACGTGGCGCCCCGGGGCGCAGGGCGAGCAGGTGGTAGTTCATGGCGAACCGCTTCGGCTTCGGCGAGGGCAGCACCTGGAGTCCCTGCGAGCCGGGGTGGTTGATGCTGCGGCCCGCGGGCGTCCCGATGTGGCCTGCGACCCCGCCCTGGCCCCAGCCGAGGTAGTCGGCGGCCGCGATGTCGACGAGCATCGCGAAGCCGAGCTCGTCCCGGACATGCAGCGAGGCTTCGACGAGCCGCGCGGGGTCGACGACGAGCGTCGTCTCGCCGTGGGCCTCCCTGACCTCGACGAGGCCGGGCACGCCGCCGAACGTCACGACGCGACCCCGCGGGCCTCGTAGGCGGGCGGGATCCCGGCGAGGACTCGCTCGTGCAGCCGGACGATGCCCTCCATCAGCGCCTCGGGCCTCGGCGGACAGCCGGGCACGTAGATGTCGACGGCGACGATCTTGTCGACCCCCTGGAGCACGCCGTAGTTGTTGAACATGCCACCCGAGCTTGCGCACGCCCCCATCGCGATCACCCACTTCGGCTCCAGCATCTGGTCGTAGATCTGCCGGAGCGGGGCGGCCATCTTCTGCGCGACTCGCCCGGAGACGATCAGCAGGTCGGCCTGGCGGGGCGACGAGCGGAACGCCTCCATGCCGAACCGCGCGATGTCGTAGCGCGCGGAGACGATCGCCATCATCTCGATCGCGCAGCAGGCGAGCCCGAAGGTGTCCGGCCACATCGACTTCGTCTGCGACCAGGCAATCGCCTTCCCGAGCGTCGTCAGGCCGAGGCTCCCTTCGAGCTCGGTGACCTCTCGCTCAAAGACGCCCGGGCCCTTCGTCGGCCAGAGCAGCCGCTCCGACTGGAGACCATGCTCTCGAAGGCGCTTCACCGCCACTCGAGCGCCCCCTTGCGCCAGATGTACACGTAGGCGAGCGCGAGGATGAGGATGAAGAACCCGAACTCGAAGAATCCGAACCACCCGAGCGAGTGGAGGATCACGCCGAGCGGATACAGGAAGACGATCTCGATGTCGAAGACGATGAAGAGCATCGCGGTCAGGTAGAAGCTGACCGTGAAACGCTGGAGACGCGGGGCTCCCACCGAGACTCCGGACTCGAAGGGGATCCCGCGCGCGCGGCTCCGTCGCGAGGGGCGCGTCGCGAAGACGAAGGACATCACCATCATCGACGACGGGATCGCGAGCGCGAAGAGGCCGTAGATCAGAAAGGGCAGCCAGCTGTCGTGCACCCGCGTCCTCCCCGTCGGGAGCCGGGAACGTAGCAGGTCCCGGCCGCGCACGAGGTTCCCGGAAAATGGCTCAACGAAGCGAGCGGCAGCTGTCACAAGCTCGAGCAAAACTCGCCCCCACCGAGGGGAGCGTCAGGGAGAGGCGCAGTGCTACGATGAGCCGGTGACCGAGCTCGCCGAACCGCTCAGGACGACCCCGCTGCTGACGCTGACCGAGACCGCTGCCGAGAAGATCAGGGAGCTGATCGCCGAGGATCCTGCGGAGGACGTCTCGGTGCTCCGGGTTGCGGTTCAGGGCGGCGGCTGCTCCGGATTCCAGTATGCGCTCGGATTCGACCGCGGCCCGCAGGAGGGCGACCACGAGCTCGAGCTCCACGGCGTCCCCGTCGTCGTCGACCCCTACAGCGCCCCATACCTGCGCGGCGCCTCGATCGACTTCCTGAACGGGCTGCAGGAGTCCGGCTTCAAAATCGACAATCCGAACGTCTCGTCGGCGTGCGGGTGCGGCCACTCGTTCCAGGTGCCCGAAGGCGAGGAGCTTCCCGAGGGAACGAGCGCCGGCGGCTGTGGCTCCGGCTGTAGCCACTGAAAGTCCTCCCGGACTTTCAGTGATGTAAGACCTCGCGGCGCCCGCACGGCGGCCAGCCGGAGAGGCGCGCGGGAAGAGCCACGCCTGCCGGGGCCAGGTCCGAGTGCCTGGCACCGGGACCTGGCTCTCCAGGACAGCGGTTCCACACCGTGAGCGCGCCAGGAGACTCCGGGGCCTGGCACCGGGACTCGGCCAGCGAGCGCGCCAGGGGACTCCGGTGCCTGGCACCGGGACTCGTCCCAAACGGCGGGTGGCCAAGGCGCTGCGGACGTCGCACGGCC
>JACDAS010000148.1 GCA_013695295.1 Actinomycetota bacterium
GCGGCGTAGCCGTGGACGGTGCGGCCGCGGGTGTCGAGCTCGCCGACGTCGACGTCGATTGTCCGCTGCTCGGGTGCTTTCGGTTTCATGCTGCTGCTCCGTTCGTCGTCGGGATCAGGGTCATCGCCGGACGCTGCACGTCGGCGGGTTCGGGCTCGAGGTTCTCGAGGCGCCGGACCTCGTCACGTCGCATCCAGCCGGTGACAGGGTTGAGCGCCTGCGTGTAGACGGCGGCGCGAGTCGCGCTGTCGGCGCGCAAGAGCGCGTCGAGCAGGAACTCCGCGTAGAGGCTTCCCGCGAACAGGTCACGATCGGCGCCGATCGCCTGCTCGATGCAGGTCAGCCACGGCCGCAGGCTGTACGTCGCGAAGCTCAGCATCTGGGACTCGGCGTTCGAGTACGTGAGGCTGCCGGCGTCCTCTGCGGCGACCATCCAGGGAGGGACACGGAAGCAGCGCGCGATCTCGGTCGTAGAGAGTTTTCTGGCCGCGACGAACTCGGCGTCGTCGGCCGGCATCGAGACCGGCAGGAATTCGACCTGCCCGCTCATCACGGCGACCCCGCCTGACCTAGTACCGCCGTGCCGGGCGCTCCACGTCGCCCGCAAGTCCTCGATCTGGGCTTGGGTTAGCGATCCCTGCGCCTTCAAGATCCCGGACGGGCGCGCGCCGTTGACGAACAGCGCGGTCGCCGCCTCGCGGACGGCGTCGTTCAGCTCGAGCGCTGCGCGCATCTGCCGGATCGGGCTCAAACCGACGAGCCCGTCCGTGGAGAGCGCCTTCACATGGATGAGGTCGTCGAGGCTGTGCTCGCTCGGCCGCCCAAGGTCGTTCGTGACGGTGAAGACGATGCGGCCGGCGCGACGCTCGACCCGCACCCGGTCAGGCTGGAGCGGGAGCAGCTGCTCGACCCTCCCCTCGCCGTCCCGGTACTTCCCCAGGTAGGCGTTGCCGTGGAGCAGGAGGTGCGCCATCACGGTCGCGACGAGGCCCGCCTGGGTCGCGCCCTCCGACGGGTTGTGCAGGAGGTCGGCGGTGCGCCCGCTGGCGCGCTGCCGGCCACCGTCAGGGAGCCGCCGGTAGACGACGAGCGGGCAGGAGGCCGCCGCGTCGGCGAGCACCCTGACGCAGGCGTAGACGTCCGGGTTTCCGAGCGCTTCGCTGGGGGTGACGAGCGGGACAGCGGTCAGCGCGGGCTGGAGCCGGAGCTCGGTCAGGCTGAGGGTGCGGTCTTCCGCGCGGGTACGTCGAAGTAAGCGCATTCGGTAACGCTTATCGGCGCATCGCGCAACATTGGCGTTACGGCATCGCGCAGATTTCGCGTTACTGCTTGGCCCGATGGAAAGCGACGCGGCATGCGTCCCCGTGGAAGCGGTGCCCTCGGCGCGTGGGTTGGAACGGGACATCGCAGTGGGCGCAGGTGTCCCATGCGGCGAGGCTCTTCCTCTTCGGCTGGCTCAGCTGATACTGAATCGCGCGGTCGCCGATCAGGCCGAACCGATCCTCACGGGCGCGTTGGAGTTCGCGCCGTACCGTCGTCTGCGATAGCCCCCAGTCTCGAGCAAGCTGAGCGATCGTCAGCTTCGGAGGTATCGGGCGCGGGGCTCCGGCCTTGCGGGCGCGCGCGTTCTCGGCGAGTTGCCGGGCGAACCCTAGGCCGCGTTCGTCGTAGCCAGAGTCGGGGACCCGGAGCGCCCATCCGTACCACGAAGGTCGCTTCGCCATCCCGCGAGTGTAACGCGAACGTTGCGCTATGCGCCGATAAGCGGAACCATGGAGAAGCTACTACTCACCAAGAGGCAGGCCGCAGGCGTGCTCGGCGTCCACCCGGCAACCGTCATGCGGCTCGTCGAAGCCGGAACCCTCGAGGCAATCCGGTTGCAGCCAAACGGCCGCCCGCGGTTCCGCGTCCGCGACGTCGAGGCGCTCGCCGGCGTCAGTGAGGAGCGCGAGGAGGCGAGGATCGCGTGACCGAAAACGAACGGGGCGTCCGCCAAGACGCCCCGCCACAACACGAACTCTGGCCGATCACACTAGCAGCGCTGGACGACGCGATCGCCCGCACGATCGCCATCCGGGAAGCCATCGAGGACGGCGCCTACGGCTATGCCGCCCGCGTCGCGGAGGATCTCGAGCACGATCTCGCAGGCAACCTTCATCAACTGCGAGATGCGGCGTGAGCGCCCTACTGCTCGACGAAGTGCAGGCGTTCGTCCGCCGGTACGTAGTCCTCGACGACGACCAGGCCGACGCCGTCGCGCTCTGGGCCGCGCATACCCACGCCTTCCAGGCCTTCGGCTGCACGCCCTACTTGGCGATCAGCTCCCCGGAGAAGCGATCGGGGAAAACTCGGTTGCTCGAGGTTCTCGAGCTGCTCGTCCGGGAACCGCTGCCGACCGCGAACATCTCGGACGCTGCGCTCTTCCGCGTCATCGACCAACGCACGCCGACGCTACTGATCGACGAGGTCGACGCGCTCTTCGGCCGCGGCGCCCGGGACCGCGAAGAGCTACGCGGTCTGCTCTGCGCCGGCTACCGCCACGGCGCCACGGTACACCGGATGGGTGGCGCCAACAACACCACGCTGCAGACGTTCCAGGTCTACTGCCCGAAGGCATTCGCCGGCATCGGCGACTGCCTGCCGGACACGATCATCGACAGGGCGATCCCGATCCGACTCCAGCGCCGCACGCGCGAGGAGAAGATCGAGCGCTTCCGGCTCCGCGACATCGAGCCGATCGGGCACGAGCTCCGGGGCAGGCTCGCCGACTGGCTCGAGCCGCAGCGCGACCATCTCGCCGCAACCCGGCCGGCGCTTCCCGACGAGCTCGACGACCGCGCCCAGGATGTCTGGGAACCACTTCTCGCCGTCGCCGACCTGGCGGACGGGGCAGGCGACGGACTGGCGGTGCGGGCACGTCAGGCCGCGCTCGCACTCTCTAGTGGCGACGAGCGCGAAGACGAGTCGCTGACCGCGCTCTTGCTTCGCGACATTCAGACCGCCTTCTGCACGGCCGGCAACCGACTACAAACCGCCGCCCTGATCGAGGGGCTGGCCGCGATCGAGGAGAGCCCCTGGGGCGACTGGCGCGGCAAGCCGATCTCCCCGCAGGCGCTCTCGAAGCTGCTCCGCCCGTACCGGATACGGACGATGCCCGTCTGGGTCGAGGGCGAGACCGTCCGCGGCTACAAGCTCGAACAGTTCGACGACGCGTTCTCTCGCGTATTAGGCGTTAGGGGCGCTAGGAACGTTAGGCGCGAATCGGCATGGGGAAAGGCTTCTAACACTCCTACTACCCCTAACGCCCCCCACGCGAGCGAGGGAAAGAATGGAGCACCGACAGACCGGCTCGAGGTACTCCGCGAGGCTCTCGACGGCGGTCACATCACGGAGGCCGAGTACAGGGAGACGCGGCTGCGCCACTTCCGGCTGCGTCGGATCGAGCTGGCGATCGAGGCGAGGGCCGCGTGACCGAGCCGGTCCTCCTCCCGACGATCCCGGCCGCCGTCCTCGAGCTCGGCGAGCAGGCGTTCGTGAACGTGCTACGCCGCCGCCACCCGGACGCCCTGTTCGTCGTCCGCGATCTCGGCGAGCGTCCCGTCCGTCCAGAAGATCCCGACGTGCCCGCGAAGATCGGCGCTCGCGCCGCGGCGAACCTCGACGCGGCCGATGAAGCCGGCGAGCACGTCGCGCCGCTCCGCCGGGTTGAATCGCTGCCAGAGGTCGGAGAGCGCGCCGCCGACCGGCATCCGGGCGACTCGGCCTGACAGTTCACGCACCCGGTCGCGCGCACGATCGACCCGCCCCTGACGGGCGTCGAGGCCTCGCTGAAACAGGGCTGGGTCGAGCGCGGACGCCGCCTCCACGTAGGCGTACAGCTCGGCCTTGGCCTTCGCCTGCTCTGTCTGCGCCTGCTCGAGCTCGCGTCCGGCGACGACGACGTCGATCATCCGCGGCGCGGTTTGCAGCGCCTCCGTGAACCACTCCGCGACCAGCGCGTCGAGGTCGTCGGCGTGAACGTAGGCGCGATCCGGGCACGGCGCGCTCGCCGCGTTCTTGCAGTAGTACGCCACGACGAAACTACCGTCGGCGCGAGGCCTTCTCACGGTCTTCAGCGTCCAACCGCATCCGCCGCAGTGCGCCAGACCGCGGAGCAGGCGGTCGCGCGTCGTCTCACCGGCTGGAATCGGCTGGGTCGTGCGGCCTGCCTGGGCGGCGTCGTACTCGTCCCGGGTGACGATCGGCGGGTGCGCGTTCTCGTTGACGTGCGGGCCTGAGCGGGCGACACCTAGAGGCTTGATGTGGGTTCGATGCTCATAAGCAGGGACCCCCGGCTACGACGAAGAAAGGGCCTCCAGCCCTGTTCCCTCGTGATCGGAGCACGAGATGACAGCATCGCTGGAGACCCTTGTTGTCGCGGCGTACATCTTCGCGGATGGGGTGGCGATCCCTCGCCCTGGTCCGCAGGGCAAGATCAGCGACGCCGAGCTGATCGCGCTCGGGGTGGCCCAGGCGGCGATCGGGATCCCCTCGGATCGGCAGTTCCTCGGGCTGGTCGGCAAGCTCCTGCCGGGCTGGTTCCCGCATCTGCCGGAGCAGTCGCAGTACAACCGCCGCCTGCGCCGGCTCGCGCCCTCGATCGCGAGCGTGCAGCTGCGGATCTCTGCTCTGCTCGCCTCGGGGAAGCTGCGCCTCGCCGACGGCACCCTGATCGGGGTCGCCAACTACGCGGGCTGCCAGAGCCGCAGCGCCTTCGCCGGCACAGCGGCCTACGGCTACTGCGCCGCCAAGAGCCAGTACGTCTGGGGGATGCGGCTCGTCTTGCTGACCGACTCGATCGGAGTCCCGGTCGGCTACACGCTCGTCGCCGCCAACGAGAAGGAGTACGAGCCCGTGCGGGAGCTGACCACCAGCCAGGCAGGCTGCACCCTGATCGCAGACAAGGGCTACTGGGGGCGCGAGTATGCCGAGACGCTCGCGCTGCAGGGGGTCAAGATCCGCACTCCCGAGCGGACGAGAAGCGCCAGCAACCTCGAGCAGGAGCAGCGCCTGGCTCGGCTGCGGCTCGTGATCGAGTCGACGATCTCCAACCTGAAGTGTCAGATGCGGCTCGAGCAACACCTTGCCAAGACGCCCCGCGGCCTCGTGCAACGAATCGCGCAACGGCTGCTCGCGCTCACCCTTGGGATGCTGATCAACACCCTCAGTGCACGCCCAGCAAGAGCGCTCGTCGCCTATGACGGTCGCTGAACCCACATCAAGCCTCTAGATAGGCGTGGTTCACAAGGATCTGCCTGGTCGTGGAGTGCGACCAGCCGAACTGCCGCCCGATCTGCGCGAACGGGACCCCGGTAGCGCGTTCACGGAACGCCTGCCGCACCTTCGAGGCCTCCGTCTCGTCGATCTCGAGCCGTCCGTCCGGGCGCTTCACGTACCCGCGCGGGGCGCGACCGTTCGGGACACCGCGGCCGACCGCGTTCCGCCGAGCAGCCTCCCAATCGTCCGCGCGGCGCTTCCGCTCCCACTGAGCGACGGACCCAAGCACGTTCGCGACCAGCTCGCCGTTCGCGGAGTGCAGGTCGAGGCCGAGGTCGAGCGCGACGACGTTGAAGCCGTGCGTCTCGGCGTCCTCGATCAGGGACGCGAGCCCGACGACGCTGCGCGTGAGCCGGTCGAGCTTCGCGGCGACGATGCCGCCCGTCAGGCCGGTTCGGCACCTGTCGATCGCCTGCTTGAACGCTGGCCGGTCGAGGGTGCCGCCGCTCTGGTCGAGATCCTCGTGCCACTCGATGATCTTGCTACCAGTCGAGCGTGCCCACGCCTCGATCGCTGCGCGCTGCTCGTCCGGACTGATAAAGCTCTCGCCAGAACGGCCCCCGACCTTGCTGACCCTCACGTATCCATCTGCCGTGCGCATAGCTTCCCTCCGTATCTTCCGGTTCACGTCGGACGGATAGAGGACACGGCGAGGGGGAACCGGCCGAGCTTCGCGCGCGCCGCCCGTCCCGAGGTCGCCGGGCCGCTCTACGACCGATTCTGCGCGGCCCTCGAGGGGCTCGGCGTCCCGGTCGAGCTGGGCGTCTTCG
>JACDAS010000169.1 GCA_013695295.1 Actinomycetota bacterium
CTCGGCGAGCACGACAAGCCGCTGCCGCTCCTCTTCCCGCACGAGGACATGCCGTACCCGGCGACGCAGCACCCGCTTGCGGTCGACGAGGTCAACTACGCCGGCCAGACGATCGCGATGGTGGTCGCTGCGAACCGGTATGTCGCCGAGGACGCGGCCGAGCTCGTCGAGGTCGACTACGACGAGCTCCCGGTCGTGGTCGACTACGAGGCGGCCGCAGACGGCGGACCGCTCGTCCACGACGAGTTCCCCACGAACGTCGCCGCCGACTCGACCTGGCGCGTCGGCGACGCCGAATCGGCGTTCGCCGAGGCCGAGGTCGTCATCCGCGAGCGCTACGTCTGCGAGCGGAGCGCGTCGACGCCGATCGAGACCCGCGGCGTCGTCGCCCGCTTCGATCCGCGCACGAAGGATCTGACCGTCTGGGATTCGACGCAGTGCGCCCTCCCCGTCCGCTCGGCGCTGATCGCGGCCTTCGGGTACCCGGAGGACAAGCTCCGCGTGATCGCGCCCGACGTGGGCGGCGGCTTTGGCGTCAAGGGTTACCTCCTCTACCCCGAGGAGCTGCTGATCCCGCTCGCGGCGCTCGACCTGCGCGCCACCGTCCGGTGGACCGAGGACCGGCGCGAGCACTTCGTCGGCTCGAATCACCAGCGTGCGCAAGCGCACACGATCGAGCTGGCGGCGACGCGCGAGGGCGTCGTCACCGCGCTTCGCGACACGTTCCTCCACGATCAGGGCGCTTACATCGCCTACGGCCTGATCACGCCGCAGATCGCGGCCAGCCACGTCGCCGGCGCGTACCGCATCCCGAACGTCACCGTCCGCTTCCTCGCCGTCTACACGAACAAGGTGCCGGTGAGCCCGATGCGGAGCGTCGGCCGGCCGCAGTCGAACTTCGCTCTCGAGCGGGCGCTCGACCGGCTCGCACGCGAGCTGGGGATCGACCGTGTCGAACTCCGGCGGCGGAACCTGATCGGGCCGGACGAGTTCCCCTATGCGCGCGAGGGCCTGTACTTCGCCGGCTACCCCGTCGTCCTCGACAGCGGCGACTATCCGGCCCAGCTGGACGCAGTCCTCGAGGCGATCGGTCACGCGGGCTTCGCGGAGGAGCAGGCTCGTGCGCGCGAGGAGGGTCTCTACCTCGGCCTTGGGCTCGCCTGCTACGTCGAGGGCACCGGCGAGGGACCCTACGAGGGAGCTCGGGTCTTCGTCCAGCCGACGGACGGCCGCATCCACATCTCGACCGGGCTCACGTCGCAGGGCCAGTCGCACGCGACGACGTTCGCGCAGGTCGCGGCGCACGAGCTCGGCGTCGACCCCGCCGACGTCGCCGTCGTCGAGGGCGACACGGCCGCCTTCGGCTTCGGCGCGGGGACGTTCGGCAGTCGCGCCATAGTCAACGTGGCGAACGCCGTCTCGCTCGCCGCCGGGGAGGTGCGCGAGAAGGCGATCGCATTCGCCGCCAACATGCTCGAGGCCTCGGCGGACGACCTCGAGCTCGTCGACGGCGCGGTGCGGGTGAAGGGCAGCCCGGCGAGTCTCGTGACGCTGAAGGAGATCGCGATCGCGGTCAACCCGATCCGGTACACGACCCTCGACCCGTCGACGACCGACGTCGGGCGCTTCGCGGCCCCCCGCGACCAGCCGGGATTCGGTCGCGGCGACTCGCCGGCGCTCGACGCGACCGCCTACTGGGCGCCGACGTCGACGACCTGGGCTGCAGGCGCGCACGCCGCAGTCGTCGAGGTCGACGCCGAAACCGGCTTCGTGCGCTTCCTCCGGTATGCCGTCGCTCACGACTGCGGGACGATGGTCAACCCGAACGTCGTCGACGGCCAGATCCACGGCGGGGTGGCGCTCGGCGTCGCGAACGCTCTCTTCGAGCGAATGGCCTACGATGAGGATGGGCAGCTTCGCAACGCCTCCTTCGCCGAATTCCTGATGCCGTACGCGTCCGAGATCCCGCCCGTGACGATCGAGCACCTCGAGACGCCCTCGCCGCTCAACCCGCTCGGGATCAAGGGCGCGGGCGAGGCCGGCTCGATCACCGGCCCGGCCGTCACGGCCTCGGCGATCGACGACGCGCTCTCGCACCTTGCGATCGAGGTGAGAGAGACGCCGATCGACCCGGCGCGGCTCCGAGCGCTGATCGAGGCCGCCGAGGCGTGAGCCAGACCGCCCGCGTCGCGTTCCTGACGGGCGCGGGGTCGGGGATCGGGCGCGCGTCCGCGCTCGAGCTCTGCCGTCGCGGCTACCGCCTCGTCGTCACCGACCGCCACGCTGACCGTGCGGCGGCGGTTGCAGCCGAGGCCGGCGACGCGATCGGCTTCGCGATGGACGTCCGTGACTGGGACACGATCCGGGCCGGCATCGCACAGGGTGACGCATGGGGCGGCGGCATCGACGTGCTCGTCAATTGCGCCGGCATCAACTCGCCCTACACCGTGATCGATACCCCGATCGAGCTTTGGGACGACGTCATGGCCGTGAACATCCGCGGGATGTTCCTCTGCTCGAAGGCGGTACTGCCCGGGATGATCGCGCGCGGCGGGGGCGTGATCGTGAACATCGGCTCCGCGAGCTCGCTCGTGGCGATGACGGAGCGCGCGGCGTACGCGGCGTCGAAGGGAGCCGTCCTCTCGCTGACCCGTTCGATGGCGATGGACCACGTCGAGCAGGGCATCCGCGTCAACTGCCTTTGCCCGGGCTCGATCGACACGCCCTGGGTCGACCGCCTGCTGGAGAGCGCCGACGATCCGGAGGGGCTGCGCGCGGAGATCGTCGCGCGGCAGCCGATGAAGCGGCTCGGCACGGCCGAGGAGATCGCGCGAGGGGTCGCCTTCCTCGCCAGCGACGACTCCTCGTTCGCGACCGGCAGCGCCCTCGTCCTCGACGGCGGCTGGACGGCGCGGTGACCGGCCGCCTCGTCACCACCGTCGTCGGCAGCTATCCGCAGCCCGATTGGCTGATCGACCGGCCGCTGCTCTCGAAGCGGCCGCCGCCGCGGGCCGTCGCCCACGAGCTCTGGCGCGTGCCCGACCAGTTCCTCGAGGAGGCGCAGGACGACGCCACGCTACTGGCGATCCGCGACATGGAGCGCGCCGGCGTCGACGTGATCACCGACGGTGAGATCCGCCGAGAGAGCTACTCCAACCGGTTCGCGAACGCCCTCTCCGGCATCGACATCGACAACCCGGGGGTGTTCGTCGAGCGGAGCGGCGTGGAGAACGAGGTACCGCGGATCGTGGGCCCGATCAGGCGCGTGGGCGCAGTCGAGGTGCGCGACGTCGAGTTCCTCCGCGCGAACACTGACCGGAGGATCAAGATCACGATCCCGGGCCCCTTCACGCTGGCCCAACAGACGCAGGACGAGCACTACCGCGACGAGCGGCGGATGGCGCTCGACTTCGCCGCGTGCGTGAACGACGAGGTGAAGGCGCTGTTCGCATCCGGCGCCGACGTCGTCCAGCTCGACGAGCCGTACGTCCAGGCGCGGCCCGAGCGAGCACGCGAGTACGCGGTCGAGGCGATCTCGGCCGCGCTGGCCGGCGTGGAGGGAGAGACGGCGCTCCA
>JACDAS010000094.1 GCA_013695295.1 Actinomycetota bacterium
ACGACCTCGAGCCCGGGGAGTAGCTATCGTGGCCACCCGCCGGGGTGGCGAAACTGGCGATACGCGTCCGACTTAAAATCGGGTGTCCCCTCGCGGGGCGTGCGGGTTCGAGTCCCGCCCCCGGCAACACCGGGGGGGAACCCGTGGTTCCCCCACGTGCCCCCTCCTTCTTGCCGAGGCAGCGGCAGCTCGTGGCTGGCCTCCCAGCCGGCATAGCCGGCCTCCGGCCGCGGAAGCGTCGTGCAACGACCATCTGACCTCGGTTCGAGTCCGGTTGGATCCATCGCCCATTGCAAGAAATACAGCGATCGCTCTCTCCGGCGTCCATAAGGGCCTGGCCGCGTGCCTCGCGGGCCTAATTCGAGAGACGATCCGGCCAAGGACGAAATGGGACCCGCTGACAGGCGTCGAGCCTGTGCTTAGCGGCCGATCAGGCCCTGGAGTGCGCGGGCTCGTCGCGGATCGAGTCGAAGTCGGAGTCCTCCTTCGCCATGTCGCGACAGCCCTCCCACCTGTCGATCGCCTGCCGGAGGTGCTCGATGGCATCGGCTGTCCGGCCCGCGAGGCTCTCGCAGCACGCCACGTTGTAGTAGAGGTACGCCTGGTCGGGGCGGGCCTCGATGAGCCCACGGCCCCTGTCCGCCGCCTCCGCGAACCTGCCGGCGTCGTAGAGAGGCCGCACCGAGTCCCACAGCTCGGGGGCATGGCGCTGGATCGAGTCGGGCAGCCGAACCCAGTGGTGACGGCGAGAGTCGTAGCCCGGAAGTTGCCCGCAGTGACAGGCGGCATCTCGGGTGGCCATCGCCGCAAGAACCTAGCCGATGCCGGTCGCCGCACCTCCCGACCCGCCCGGGGCGGTGGGGTGACATTCGATCCGTCGCCCGGTTGGGTCCCACGTGGGCAGACCTGAATCAGCCGGGTCGCGATGGTACGGAGAGCCGCGGGCCATCGGCGATTCGCCGGGAGGCCCCGAGTAGACTCACGCCCCGTGGAGACGAGGTCGGAGGTGCAGCAGCCGGCCGAGGTCGGCCTCGAATGGGACACGCCGCTCTACCGGACGGCCGTTGCGCAGTACGAGGAGGCGCTCAGGCACGCGGACGTCTCCGTCGCCGTCGCGCGCCGACTCGCCGTCCCCGAGCGCGCCGTCATGGTCAGCGTCCCGGTCTGCCTGGACGACGGCGAGTGGACGATCTTCCCGGCCTACCGGGTCCAGCACTCGAGCGTCCTTGGGCCGACGAAGGGCGGCATCCGGTACGACCGCCACGTGACGCTCGGCGAGTGCGCCGCGCTCGCGATGTGGATGACCTGGAAGTGCGCCCTACTGCGACTCCCTTACGGGGGCGCGAAAGGCGGCGTGCGCTGCACCCCCCGCGAGCTTTCGCAGGCCGAGCTGCAGAAGATCACGCGCCGCTTCACCTCCGAGCTGATGCCCTTCATCGGACCCCAGGAGGACATCCCCGCGCCGGACATGGCCACGAACGAGCAGACGATGGCCTGGATGATGGACACGTACTCGATGCAGAAGGGGTACGCCGTCCCCGAGATCGTCACCGGCAAGCCGATCTCGGTGGGCGGATCGGTCTTCCGCGCCGAGGCGACGGGCGCCGGGGTCGTGATGGTGATCGAGCGTGCCTGCGGTCGCCTCGGCTGGAGCCTCCCCTCGCTTCGCTTCGTCGTCCAGGGCTTCGGCAACGTCGGCGGGATCGCCGCCCGCGAGCTCGCCGATCGCGGGGCGAGCGTCGTCGGCGTCTCCGACTACTCGGGCGGCGTGCACGATCCGGCAGGCCTCGACCTGGCCGCCCTGCGGTCCTGGATCACGGAGCAGGGCTCGCTCGCCGGCTACCCCGACGCCACCAACGTCACGAACCCCGAGCTGCTCGAGCTCGACTGCGACGTTCTCGTCCTCGCCGCGCTCGAGGAGCAGCTGACGGCGGAGAACGCCCCGCGGATCCGTGCCAGGCTGGTCGCCGAGGGGGCGAACGGCCCCACGACCGTCGCCGGCGACGAGATCTGCGCCGAGCGGGGGATTACGATCCTGCCCGACGTGCTGACGAACGCCGGGGGCGTCACCGTCTCCTACTTCGAGTGGGTGCAGGATCTCGGCCGGCTCTTCTGGGGGCGCGACGAGATCCGGAGCCGCCTGGCCGAGAAGCTCGGCGACGCCTTCGACCGGGTCTGGGAGCTCTCCGATCAGACCGACGTCAGCCTCCGGAGCGCCGCGCTCGTCGCCGGCATCCGCGAGGTCGCCGCCGCGCTCGACGCGCGGGGGATCTACCCGTGAGCGGGTCGCGCGTCCGCGAGGCGATGGTCTCGGAGCCGGCGACGCTCGACGCGTCGGCGAGCGCGATGGAGGCCGGCGCCCGGCTCGCGCAGCCGGAGGTTCGGGCGGTGCTCGTGTGCGACGAGGGGACGCTCATCGGGGTCGTGACGCGGAAGACGCTCGTCCGCGAGGTGGTCGCCGCCGGGCGGGATCCGCGCTCCACAGCGCTGCGCGAGATCGCGGAGCCGCCTCACTTCACCCTCGACGCGGACGTGCCTCTCGACGTGGCGTTCCAGCTACTCGAAGAGCGCGATCTCGAGCGCGTGCCGGTGCTCGAGGGCGGCCGGCTCGTCGGGGTGCTCTCGCGGAGCGGCGTGCAGCGCCGCCTCGCAGAGGACGAGACGGCGGAGGAACCCGCCTAAGAAGCTCTAACGGAATGAAGACGCGC
>JACDAS010000175.1 GCA_013695295.1 Actinomycetota bacterium
GGCCGAGGCGGCGCTGTCCGCGCTCGGTCGGGCCGGCTTCCGCGCAGGCGAGGCACGGCGAACCGTCGTCTCGCTGCTCGGCGAGCAGACGTGCTGCCTGACTGCGCAGGAGATCTTCGACCTCCTCCGCCAGCGAGGGGACGGCGTCGGCGTCGCAAGCGTCTACCGGACGCTCGACCTGCTCGTGGAGCAGAACCTCGTCCAGCGCCTCCAGGTCGATCCCGGCAGCGCCCGCTACGAGCGGATCCACGACGCCGGCGATCACCATCACCACCTCGTCTGCGACGACTGCGGGAAGGTCGAGGCGTTCAGCGACGACTCGCTCGAGCTCGCGATCGACGCCGTCGCCGGCAGTGTGGGCTACACCGTCCAGGGGCACGACGTCGTCCTGCGCGGCGCCTGCGGCGACTGCCGGTAGAGCGTCCCGGGGCGGGCCTCGCACCTATGCTCTCCCCGTGGACCATGACGAGGTCTGGATCCCCCTCGTCGACGAGCCGCTCGGGGCGCTCGTCTCGAGGCTGCAGGAGGCCGACCCCGAGCTGACGCGCCTCGTGTCGTCGCCGCGGCAGCTGCTCGCCTTCCGCACGTTCGCCTACATCCGCGTCGGCATTCTGCTGGGACGGCTGCTGGTCGAGGACGAGCTCGAGCGCTACGACGGCGGCGAGACCTGGGTCGACGCCCTGTTGCAAGAGCCGGCGCACCGCGAGAAAATTCTTCGGGAGCTCCGGGCCGTTGCCGCGGAGGTCGCGTCCGGCGCCGGCGACGACGGGGCGGGCGTGCCCGACGACGGCGCCCGGGAGCGGTTTCGCGCCTTCGCCCGAGGGCTCCGCTAGCGGCGAGCCCGCCAGGCGACCTGCGCTGCGACGAGGAGCAGCAGCCCGCCGAAGAGACGCCGCAGCAGCTCGTCCGAGAGCGACTCGGCCAGGAAGACGCCGCCGACGACTCCCCCGAGCGACCCGAGGCCGATGATCCCGGCCGACCGCCAGCGGATGTTGCCGTAGTGCTGCTGGCGCAACGCTCCAACGGCAACCGTCGGCAGGATCGCCAGGAGCGAGCTCGCCTCCGCGTGGATCTGACTCAACCCGAGGACGAGCGTCAGCGTCGGGACGAAGAGAATGCCGCCGCCGACGCCGAAGAGCCCGGCGAGGAACCCAGCGGCGAGGCCGAGCGCACCGGCGAGGACGAACGCCCACATCAGACGAGGAGCCGGACGCCGATCGCGGCGAGCAGCGCCGCGAAGCCGAGCGAGAGGGCGCGCGAGGCGGCTCGCTGCTGCAGCGCGGTCCCAGCGACGGCTCCCAGCGCGGCGGGAATCCCGACGGCTGCCGCAGGCCCGAGCTCGAGCTCGCCACGAAAGCCATAGGCGATCGCCCCCGCGAGCGCCGTGACCCCGATCGCGCCGAGCGAGGTGGCCATCGCCGGTCGCTCCTTCCAGCCGACCCAGAGGAGCAGGAGCGGCACGATCACGATCCCCCCGCCGACACCGAAAAGGGCGCTGAAGAAGCCCGCGGCGAGCCCGATGGCGACGAGCCTCACCCGCGTATTGTAGGTCCCATGGACGGGCTCGCCCGGCTGGCCGAGGCACCGGAGCTGGCAGCGATCCTCCTCGACGTCGACGGGACCCTGGCGCCGATCGTTCCCCGGCCGCAGGACGCCTTCGTGCCGGAGGAAACTCGAGCGGAGCTCAGGCGTCTCGCCCGCCGCTACGGGCTCGTTGCCTGCGTCAGCGGCCGGATGGGAGCCGAGGCAGCCCGGATCGTCGGTGTCCCAGAGCTCCGCTACGTGGGGGAGCACGGGCTCGAGCTCGACCTCGAGGCGCCGCGCTGGCACGACCGGCTACATGCATTCGCCGACGCCGTCGACTGGCCTGTCGAGCGGAAGCGACTCTCCGTCTCCTTCCACTGGCGCACCGCACCGGATCCCGCGGAGGCGGAGCTCGCCCTGCAACGAGTTGCGGAGCGCGCCGCCGCCGAGGGGTTGCATCCGCGCTTCGGCCGGATGGTCCTCGAGATCAGGCCCCCGGTCGCGACCGACAAGGGCACGGCTGTGCGACACCTCCTCCGTGAGGCGGGCCTCCGGCGGGCCCTCTACGCCGGCGATGACGCGACCGACCTCGACGCGTTCCGGGGGCTCGACGGACTGGAGGTGGCGGTGCGCATCGCGATCTCGTCGGTCGAGGGCCCGAGCGAGCTTGGAACGGCAGCCGACCTCGTGCTGGCCGGCCCCGCGGCGCTGCTCGAGCTGCTCCGAAGGCTTTAATTGGGCCCGCGCATTTAATTGGGCCCGCGCAGACTCCGCGGCCTTCAGCCGCTCCGCTGCACGCTAAGAGCCTCACAACTTCGAAGCGTGCGGGCCCAGGCCAGCCTCGGCCGCCAGGCCGAGGGTCTGCGCGGACCCGTACGATCGGCGCCGTGCACATCACCGACGCAGTCCTCGAGCCACTCCGCGCGCGCTACGGCGAGCCGGGCCTGCTCGAGTGGCGTGGAGAGGTAAGCGAGCCGGAGTTCCACCTCGCCGCCGGTCGCCTCGGCTCGACGCGACGGCACGACGTGACGCTCTTCATCTTGGCCGGAGAGCGCCTGGCGCTGATCCGCAAGCCGAGCTACCCACCGGGGATCTGGCGGACGCCGGGCGGCGGGGTGGACGAGGGCGAGGGCGTCGTGGCGGGGGCGGCGCGCGAGGCGCTAGAGGAGACCGGGCTCGAGATCGAGCTCGAGCGCTACCTCGTCGCGACGCAGGCCGTGTTCACCTACGCAGAGGAGTCGCTCGAGTGGCGAACGCACGTCTTCTCGGCCCGTGCACTAGGAGAGACGCTGGCGCCGCGGGATACGCGCGAGATCGAGCGCGCGAGATGGGGAACGAAGGCGGAGCTCGCAGGCCCGATCCGCGAGCGGTTGCTCGAGACGAGGCGAGCGCTCTGGCGCTACCGGGTCGAGCTCCACGAGGCGGCGCTGGCAGCTCTGCGGTAGACGCAGTCGCTGCCGGCCTCACCCCGCGCTCTCGCGAAGCACCTCCCACGCCCGCCGGACGTCGTCCTCCGTCGTCTGAGCGTTGCCGATCGCGAGCCGGATCACGGGCTCGTCGCGGAGCTTCGTCGTCGCGACGAACAGCTCGCCGGTCGCGTTCGCGCGGCGGACGAGCTCCTCGTTGTCGGCGCTTCGGTGGCGGAAGCAGACGGTCGAGAACGGGCGCGGCGCCGCGAGCTCCCAGTTCGGGTCCGACGCCACCCAGGTCTCGAAGAGCGCGGCCAGTCGCACGTGACCCCGGACGAGCGCCTGGAGGCCGCCGCGGCCGTGACAACGGAGCACTGCCCAGAGCTTCAGCGCGCGGAAGCGGCGTCCCAGCGCCGGCCCGTAGTCCTTGAGGTTCAGCGCGTCCTCCTCGCTACGGAGGTAATCCGGCGAGGCCGCGAAGGCCGCGTGGAGCGCCTCGGGCTTACGGCTCCAGAGCACCGAGCAGTCCATCGGCGTGAACAGCCATTTGTGCGGGTTGAAGACGAGCGAGTCGGCGCGATCGCAGCCCTCGAGCGCCCAGCGGTGCTCGGGGCAGACGGCGGCGGCTCCCGCGTAGGCAGCGTCGACGTGGAGCCAGGCGCCGCCGCGCTCGCACGCCTCCACGAGCGCAGGGACCGGGTCGACCGAGGTTGTCGAGGTGGTTCCGACCGTGGCGACCACCGCGGTCGCATCGGAGAGGTCGACGTCGGTTCGCATGCGGAACTCGTCGTCGACCGGGACGGTCCGGTACTCGAGCCCAACGAGATTGGCGGCCTTCTCCACGGAGAAGTTCGCGTGCTCGGAGGCGTAGACGGCACCGCCCGGCCGAAGGGTGCGCGCTGCGGCAAGCGCCGCGATCGTCGAGGTCGAGGCCGTGTCCTCGATGTGCCCGTGCCAGTCGCGCGGCAGACCGAGGAGCTGCGCCAGCCAGTCCACGACGAGCTGCTCGAGCTCGGTGGCCGCGGGTGAGGTCGACCACACCATCGCGTTCACGTTGAGCGCCGCGGTCAGGAGCTCGGCGAGGATTCCTGGCTCGGAGCCCGTGGTCGCGAAGTAGGCGAAGAACCGCGGATGGTTCCAGTGGGTCACCCCCGGCAGCAGCAGCTCGTCGAGGTCGCGCAGGACGGCTGCGAAGGGCTCCGCCTGCTCGGGCGGGGACCCGGGCAGGAGCGCGCGAATGTCCCCGGGCCGCACGCCGGAGAGGACGGGCCGCTCGCGCACGCCCTCGAGGTAGCTCGCGGCCCAGTCGAGGGCGGTCTGGCCGTCGGCGCGGAAACTCACGAGTCGCGCTTCGTGAGCTTGCGGAGCTGCGGCCAGGTGCGCGTGTTCAGGACCTGACCTCGGGTCAGCCAGGCCCGCCTGGCCTGCGAGACCCCGATCTCCGCATAGGCCAGCGCCTCCGTCCGGTGGGCGTCGCTCGACACCGCCAGCAGCACCCCCGCCTCGCCGGCGGCACGAGCGTGCGTGTCGCGCAGGTCGAGGCGGTCGGGCTGGGAGTTGAGTTCGAGGTAGGTGCCCGTCTCGAGAGCCTTCGCGAAGATCCGGTCGAGATCGACGTCTGCACCCCGGCGGCGGTTCAGCTTGCGAGCCGTCGGGTGGCCGATGCAGTCGACATGTGGGTTTTCCATCGCGCCCAGAATCCGCTCGGTCGGGCTGCGGTCGAAGGCGGTATGCAGCGAGGCGAGCACCCACTCCCGACCCGCGAGGTCCTCGTCGGAGACGTCGAGCGACCCGTCGGCGCGAATGTTCACCTCGATCCCCTTGACCAGGCGAAACGGAGCGAGCCGCTCGTTCAGCCGGTCGATCTCGGCGGTCTGAGCATCGAGCCGCTCCTCGCGCAGGTAGTGCGAGTGGTCGGTGACGGCCAGGTAGGAGTAGCCCCGCGCCTGCGCAGCGAGCGCCATCTCCTCGAGCGTGCTCTTGCCGTCTGCCGACCAGGTGCTGTGCGAGTGCAGGTCGCCGCGCAGGTCGCCCACCTCCACGAGCGCAGGCAGCTCGCCGCGGCGAGCCGCTTCGAGCTCACCTGCGTTCTCGCGCAGCTCGGGCGGAACGAACTGGTAGCCGAGGTGGTCGTACAGGGCCTCCTCGCTCCGGGTCCGGAAGAGCTCGCCGCTTTCGACCCGCAGGACGCCGTACTCGGACACGGAGAGCCCGACCCGGACCGCGGCCTCGCGCAGGGCCACGTTGTGCTCCTTCGAGCCCGTGAAGTGCTGCAGGAGGTTGCCGTAGGACTCGGGCGGGACCACGCGGAGGTCGAAGCGCAGGCCGTCGTTCGAGACGACCGTCGCCTTCGTGGGTCCGTGGGCGGCGACGGCCTCGACCCAGGCGAGCCGCGTGAAGTGCTCCGTGAGCGCGGCAGGGTCGGCCGCGGTGGCAATGACGTCGAGGTCGCGGAACGTCTCCCGGCGCCGGCGGACGCTGCCGGCCTCGGAGACGAGGTCGACGCCCGGATGCTCCCGCAGCGCGGCCACAACGGCGAGCACCGCCGGGAGACCCTGCCCGAGCAGCGGCCGCACCGGCTCGGCCGCCGCCGTGTCGGCGAGCGCCTCCAGGATCCGAGCCTCGGTCTTCGCACCGAAGCCCTGGAGTGCCCGCAGTCGTTCCTCGGTCGCGGCCGCCCGCAGCTCGTCGAGCGTCGTGATCCCGAGCTCGCGCCAGAGCCTCGCCGCAGATTTCGGGCCGAGCCCGGGCAGGCGCATGAAGAGGGCCACGTCCGGCGGGATCCGGGCCTCGCGCACCGCGAGCGCCTCGATCGTCCCCGACTCGACGATCTGGACGATCTTCTCCTCGATCGTCTTGCCGATCCCCGAGATCTCCTTTGCCCGCCCGGCAAGGGCGAGCTCGGCGATCGACCCGGCCGACTCGCGCATGCGCTGCGCAGCGCGGCGGTAGGCGATCAGGCGGAAGGACTCGGCCCCCTCCAGCTCGAGCAGGTCGGCCAGCCGCTCGAACTGCTCGGCCACGTCAGCGTTCCTCGGAAGGGGCCCGGCCACCGACGGCGATGATACGGAGGCCCCGTGCGCGTCACCGTCTGCCTCCCTACTTACAACGAGCTCGAGAACCTCGAGCCGATGGTGCGTGCGCTCGGCGAGGTGCTGCCTGACCACGAGCTGCGCGTGCTGGTGATCGACGACGGCTCGCCGGACGGGACCGGAGAGCTCGCCGACACGCTCGCTCGGCAGCTCGGGTTCGTCGACGTCCTGCACCGGCCGCGGAAGGAGGGTCTCGGGCCCGCCTACCTGGCCGGGTTCCGGCGCGCCCTCGCCGGCGGAGCCGACCTCGTGCTCGAGATGGATTGCGACTTCTCCCACGACCCCGCCGACGTGCCGCGACTGGTGGCCGCCGCGGCCGACGTGGATCTCGTGCTCGGGTCGCGCTACGTCGCGGGCGGGCGGGTCTCGAACTGGGGCCCGGTTCGACGCTTGGTCTCGACCGGGGGCTCGCTCTACGCGCGCTTCCTGCTCGGCGTTCCGATCCGCGATCTGACCGGCGGCTTCAAGTGCTACCGGCGAGCGGTGCTGGAGGGAATCGACCTGGAAGCGATCACCGCCCGCGGGTATGCCTTCCAGATCGAGACGACCTACCGGGCCCTCCTCGCCGGCTTCCGCGTCGCCGAGATCCCGATCGCCTTCACCGACCGGGAGGCCGGCGCGTCGAAGATGAGCCGGGGCATCGTGCTGGAGGCGATCTGGAAGGTGCCGCTGCTGCGGGCGGCGGCTCTACGCCACCGGCTTTGAGCTGAAACGAGGCCCGCTGCTACCCTGCGGCACGTGTTCGAGGTCACCGACGAGAGCTTCGAGCGCGACGTCCTCCAGTCAGACGTGCCCGTCGTCGTCGACTTCTGGGCTCCCTGGTGTGGGCCCTGCCGGGCGGTTGCTCCGATCCTCGAGGAGCTCGAGCGCGACGCCGCTGGACGAGTCGCCTTCGGCAAGCTGGACATCGACGAGCACCAGACGTGGGCCTCTCGCTACGGGGTCCTGTCGATTCCGACCGTGATCCTCTTCGACGGCGGCGAGGTGAAGGAAACGGTGATCGGCGCCCGGCGACGTCCCGAGTACGAGGCAGCCTGGGCGCACTGGCTCGACCGCGAGCCGGCCGGCAGCTAAGGACGTCATGCCGTGGCGACGCTCGTATTCGTTCGGCACGGTGAGACAGACTGGAACCGCGATCACCGCTGGCAAGGGTTCACAGGGCCTCCGCTGAACGAGACCGGCCGCAGCCAAACGGCTGAACTCGCAGCACAGCTCGAACACATCGACGCGATCTACGGCTTGTCGAAATCGCCGTTCGTGGAGAGGCTCTCTCGGAGCCTGTTGCCGACGGTTCCGCCTCCTAGGGCCTAGAGCCGGATCCCCGCCGTGCTCAGCTTCACCCGCGGGTCGAAGACCGCGTAGAGCAGCTCCGCGACGAGGTTCAGCAGCGCGATCCCGAGGACGGTGAAGACGACGACGCCCACGAGCACCGGCAGGTCGTTGCGCTGGAGCGACTCGTAGAGCACCTTTCCGAGACCCGGCAACCCGAAGGCGGTCTCCACGAAGAGGGCGGTCGGGAGGGCGAAGCGGCCGATGTCCATCGCCAGCATGGCGAACACGGGCAGGATCGCGTTCGGCAGGACGTGGACGCGCACGGCCCCCCACTCCGACAGACCCTTCGCGCGGCCCGAGCGGACGTAGTCCTCGTGCAGGGCCTCCGCCACGCTCGCCCGGATCATGCGCACGTACAGCGCCGCGAAGACGAGCGCGAACGTGAACCACGGGAGCAGCAGGTGGCTGAACCACTGCACCGGGCCGCCGCACGCCGTGTCCGGGTTGATCATGTCGCAGTAGCCACCCTCGGGCAGCAGGTGCAGCCTGAACCCGAAGATGTAGGAGAGCATCAACCCGAGCCAAAGTGGATGGACGGAGAGCCCGATCAGCACGAGGATCGTCGCGCTCCGGTCGATCGCCGAGCGGGGGCGCATCGCCGAGAAGATCCCGAACGGAAGGGCGATCAGCATCCACATGATCGCCCCGCCGATCGTCAGGGAGATCGTCACCGGCGCCGCGTCGAGCATGATCTCGTTGACGCTCCGCCTGGAGAAGAAGGAGTTGCCGAGGGAGCCGTGAGCGACGTTCCAGAGGAACCTTCCGTACTGCTCGAAGATCGGCCCTGAGACCTGGGTCGCGCGGCCGAGGTCGGTGAAGCCGCCGCCGCGAACCTGCACCTGGTTCGTCGGGATGACGTAGAAGATGATGAACGTGACGAGGGTGAGCGCGAGCCCGAGGACGGCCGCGGCGAGGACTCGCTTCACCACGTAGACCGGCACCGGGCGAAGGTTACGCCTTCGAGGAAAAGTGCTCCCAGCCGCGGAGGTCGACCGTGCGCCCCCCGAGGCGAAGCTCCATGCCCTCTCCCTCCTCGCAGTTTCCGACGACCGCGAGGCCGGCCGAGTCGGCGACGGCGGCGAGCAGCTCGTAGTCCTCGCCGAAGCCGCAGGCGAGCTCGAAGACGTCGCGGCCAGCCCTGGATGCGACCTCGGCCACTCCGGCGGCCACCGGCACCCGCTCGAGGTCGATCACGACCCGGCAGCCGGAGCGGCGGGAGAGGTGGCCGGCATCCGCTGCGAGACCGTCCGAGATGTCCAGGAGCGCGTGGGCGCTCCGGGCGAGCCGGCGTCCCTCGTCCAGCCTGAGCGGCGGCCGGCGGTGCGCGTCGACCAGCGGGCTCTCCCAGCCGCCGCGCAGGCAGTGGAAGCCCGCCGCCGAGGCTCCGAGCGGCCCGGTGA
>JACDAS010000181.1 GCA_013695295.1 Actinomycetota bacterium
TACCTGAACGGCTATGGAGAGACCCGGCCGCGTGAGATCCCGCCCGGCTGGAGCGAGTGGCACGGGACGCCCGACCCGGACGCGAAGTTCTACTTCGGCTTCAGGCTGAACGAGAACGGCTCGCTCAGGCGCTATGGCAAGGAGCCCGGCTCCTACCAGACGGACGTCTACGCCCGGAAGGCGGTCGAGATCGTCGGCCGCCGCGCCCGCTCGGTCCGGCCGTACTTCCTCTGGGTCGCCTTCCTCGCCCCGCACGCCGCGAGCTCGCGGTCGGTGCCCGTCAAGGGGCCGTTCGGCTTCCCGCAGGTGGCTCCGCGCCACAGGGGGCGGTTCGCGCGCGAGCCGCTGCCGAGACCACCGTCCTTCAACGAGGCGGACGTCTCGGACAAGTCGGCGGAGATGCGCTCGAGGCCGCCGCTCGCGGCCGACCTCGTGCAGGAGGTGGAGAAGCTCTATCGCCGCCGGCTCGAGTCGCTGCTCGCCGTCGACGAGGCCGTGGGCCGGATCGTTCGCGCCGTCGAGCGAAGCGGAGAGGCGGCCAACACGCTGATCCTCTTCACCTCGGACAACGGCTACTTCCAGGGCGAGCACCGGATCTCGCACGGGAAGATCTTCCCCTACGAGCCCTCGATCCGCGTGCCGCTGCTCGTCCGCGGCCCGGGGGTGCCCGCCGGGCAGCGGCTGCCTCAGCTCGTCTGGAACGGCGACCTGGCCCCGACGATCCTCGACTACGCCGGCGCCGGGGCCGACCTGCCCGCCGACGGCAGGTCGCTGCGGCCCCTCTTTGAGGATCCCGGCAGGGAGTGGGGGCGTGACGTCCTGATCGAGAGTCCGAACGAGGAGGGCTACGGCATCCGGACGCCGCGCTTCAAGCTGATCCGGTTCCCCGCCGGGGACGTCGAGCTCTACGACCTGGCCAGGGATCCCGACGAGGTCGCGAGCCTCGGCCGTGACCCCCGGTACGCCCGCATCCGGCGCGACCTCCTCGCCCGCCTCGGGCGGCTGCTCCGCTGCTCGGGCAAGGAGTGCCGGCGCGGGCCGGCTCTGCGGCTCCGCGTCGCCTACGCCCGTGGCGCTGGCGGGTGTGTCCGGAGCGCCCTGGCCCTGCGGCCCCAAGGGCCCGACGTGCGCGCGCTCGAGCGCCTCTCGTACACCGTCTCGGGGAAGCGCGCCGCTGTTGCGACGGCCGCCCCGTTCGCCGTGCGGGTTCCGCTCTCGGCGCTGCGGCCCGGAGTGTCGCAGCGGCTGCGCGCGCGCGCGAGCCTCGAGGACGGCAGGCTCGTCACGCTCGATCGCACCGTCCGCCGCTGCTCCTGAGCTCGCTTCGCGAGCGCCGCACCTCAGGCGAAGAACGTGTCCTCGTGGCGGTAGGGCGGCGCGCAGCAGCAGAGGAAGCGAAGGACACCGCCGGGCCGGGCGCGGATCTGGTGCCAGGCGCCGGGCGGGATGAGGATCGCGTCGCCGGCCTCGACCGGGGCTCGCTCGCCGTCGACCTCGATCTCGGCAGCCCCCTCGAGCAGGTAGTAGAGCTCCTCGGAGGCCCGGTGGTAGTGCCGCTCCGTCGCCTGGCCGGGGTCGAGAGTCGCCTCGGCCAGGCTCTGGTTTCGAACCGGCGCGGTCGGGAGCCCGAGGAGCTCGCGGATCGTGCTCCCGTCGGCCGTCGTGAACGGTTCGGCACTGCGATACGACCGGATCTCCACAGTTCAGGACCTTCTTGGTACTGGAAAGCCGTGACGCCGTGACGCGTTCTTCGCCGCTTTCGACGCTGTCAACCGCCGCCGGAGCCGGGCTCTGCCCGGCGGGAGGCCTTCTGTGGCGGATGGATCGCTGCGGCCAAGGAGGGGGCTCGTGGGGGAACCACGGGTTCCCCCACGCTACCGCGTAGGGTTTGGAGCGTGACCGCCGCAGCGCGCACGCTGCCGTGGAGCTGGTACTCCGACCCGGAGATCCTCCGGCTCGAACAGGAGCGGATCTTTCGCCGGGCCTGGCAGTACGTCGGCCACACGGGCGAGCTCGAGCGGCCCGGCGACCGCTTCCCGGCCTGGGCGGGCGACGTCCCGGTGGCGGTCGTGCGCGGTCGCGCGGGCGAGCTCCGCGCCTTCCTGAACGTCTGCCGCCACCGTGGCTCGATCCTCGTTGCCGGGCCGGGCCGCCGGGAGTCGATCCAGTGCCCCTACCACGCCTGGACGTACGGGCTCGACGGGTCCCTCCTCGCCGCCCCCCGCTCGGAGCGGGAGCCCGGCCTCGACCTGGAGGGCCTGGCGCTCCGCCCGGTCCAGGTCGGAGCCTGGGGCCCCTTCGTCTTCGTCAATCCGGAGCTCGACGCCCCGCCGCTCGAGGACGCCCTCGGCGAGCTCCCCGCGCTCGCCACGGCGCACGGCCTCGATGTCGACGCGCTGCGATTTCGCGAGCGCCGCCACTCCTCGCTCGCCGCGAACTGGAAGCTCGCGCTCGAGAACTACCTCGAGTGCTACCACTGCCCGGTTGCCCACCGGGGCTTCAGCGCGCTCGTCAACGTCGATCCCGAGGACTACGGGCTCGAGGAGCGGCCGGGTCTCTGGAGTCAGTTCGGACGAGGTCGGGACGGCGCCGGCGCCTGCCAGTTCCACCTGCTCTGGCCGACGTTCCGGCTGAACGTCTTCCCGGGCTCCACGAACGCGTCCGTCGGCCCGCTCCGGCCGGACGGCCCGGGCCGTTGCACGGGCTTCCTCGACTACTTCTTCGGGGAGGGGGTCGAGGAGGAGGCCGCGGGGGAGCTGCTGGCGCTCGACGACGAGATCGGACGCGAGGACCGGGCGCTCGTCGAGGCTGCGCAGCTGGGAGTCGACTCGGGTCTGCTCGAGCACGGGCACCTCCTGCCGGCGAGCGAGCGCCTGATCGCCGGGTTCCAGGAGCACCTTTCGCTCGCGCTCGACCGCGGAGGGTTACGCGAAGCCAAGGGCGGGGGATAGCGTGGCCGTGAGCGTCGAGGCTCAGTTGGCCGCGCTGGTCGAGCAGGGCGAGGAGCAGGGCTGCCTGAACCTGTCTGCCTTCAGCGAGCTCGTCCAGGTGCTCGAGCTCGACGAAGAGCAGGTTGCGGGACTCTACGAGCAGCTCGAGGAACGCGGGATCGAGCTGAGCGACGACTGCGTGCGCGAGGCCGCCGCGGAGGCCGCGTACGTCAACGCCGATCTCGCCGTCGCGACCACCGACGCGCTCCAGCTCTTCCTCAACGAGACCGGCCGCTACGCGCTGCTCTCCGCCGCCGAGGAGGTCGAGCTCGCCAAGCGCATCGAGCGCGGGGACCGGGCGGCGAAGGACCGGATGATCAACTCGAATCTGCGCCTCGTCGTCTCGATCGCCAAGCGCTACCAGGGCCACGGCCTGTCGCTCCTCGATCTGATCCAGGAGGGAATCATCGGCCTGATCCGGGCCGTCGAGAAGTACGACTACCGCAGAGGGTTCAAGTTCTCGACCTACGCGACGTGGTGGATCCGTCAGGCCGTCCAGCGGGGCGTCGCGAACAAGTCGCGCACGATTCGCATCCCCGTCCACATCGTCGAGCGCGAGCACAAGATCGCCCGCGCGGAGCGGACCCTCGCGCCGAGGCTCGCACGACCTCCGACCGACGAGGAGATCGCGGAGGAGGCGAAGCTGCCGCTCAAGCAGGTGCGAGAAGTCCGGGAGGCGGCAAGGGCGGTGACGAGCCTCGACCGGTCGGTCGGCGACGAGGGCGACGCCGCGTTCGGCGACCTGCTCGCAACCGAGCAGGCCGACGTCCAGGAGGAGGTCGAGGTGAGTCTGCGGGAGGAGTCGCTCCGGCGGGCCCTCCGCGATCTCTCCGAGCGCGAGCGCCGGGTGCTCGAGCTGCGGTACGGGCTCGCCGGGGACGAGCCACGCTCGCTCGAGGCGATCGGCAAGGTGCTCGGAGTCACGCGCGAGCGCGTGCGCCAGATCGAGTCGGACGCGCTCGAGAACCTGGCGCTCCACCGCGAGCTCGAGTCGCTGAGCCCGGCTGCGTAGAGGCTTGATGCGAAACTCCGCCGGGCCGGCTGGCCCCGACGGCGGCAGAGTTCACATCAAGCCTCTACTAGATCCCTCTGCCGCCGACGCCGCTCAGGAACTCGCGGCTGCGGAAGCGCCCGCTCGTCCTGCGAGAGAGCGGCGGCGTGTCAGCCTCGGCCCGATCCCGCATCCCCGCGAGGAGCTCGCAGAAGGCCTCGGAGGCGCTGTGCCGCGGCTGCCAGCCGAGCTCCGTGCGCGCGCGCGTCGTGTCGAGGAGGGGCACCGACAGGGCGAGATCGAGCCAGCCCGCTGGGGTCGGCTGAAGTCGGAGGCGCCAGGAGAGCGCCGTCGCGGCCCGCAGGACGCGCGCCGGCACCGGGACGAGGCGCGCCCGCAGGAGCCGTGCCAGCTCGGCCGAGTCGAGCACCGGCTCGGCCGCGACGTTGAACGCCCCGCGCGCGTCGCCCACGGCGGCGAGCCTGTAGGCCTCGCCGACATCCAGAGAGTGCACGCCCTGGAAGCGGAGCCGGGGCACGTCCGGGAAGATCGGCAGGGCGCCCGGGCGCGCGAGCGGGCTCGGGAAGAGCGGGCCGGCGAAGAGCCTCCGGATGCCCTCGGCGGCCTCGCGCTTGAAGATCAGGCCCGGCCGCACGCGCACGACCCGAACGGCCGGCCGCTCGCGCTCGAAGCCGTCCAGGCGCCGCTCGACCTCCGCCTTGTGTCGGGCGTAGAAGCTGGAGTCGATGCCGCCGGCGGGCCAGCTCTCGTCGACATAGCGATCCTTGGGCCCTGGCGAGTAGGCGCCGACGGACGAGGCGTAGACGAGCGCCGGTACCCCCGCCTCGCCCGCCGCCCGGAAGACGCGCGCGCTGCCCTCGACGTTGACCTCCCAGAGTGTTCGGAGGTCCCGCGAGGGCTGGATCGCCCACGCCAGGTGGACGACGACATCGGCGCCACGGAGGTGAGGCCGGAGGTCGGTGGAGGTGACGTTCGCCTCCGCCCAGTCGGTGCGCGGGAAGGCGAGCCCGGGTCGCCGCCGGGCGATGCCCAGGATCGAATCGACGCGCTCGTCCCGGGAGAGCGCCTGCAGCAGGCTCGTGCCGACATTCCCCGTCGCGCCGATGACGACCACTCTCACGTCAGGATCCC
>JACDAS010000191.1 GCA_013695295.1 Actinomycetota bacterium
GAGGAGCCACCACGCGTGCCGGCGCGCAAGCGCTGCCGCGCCGAGCCGGCGTCCGCTGGGCGGCGGGATCTCCACCCTCGCCAGGACGGCGCCGCCGTCGGGGACGCCGAAGGTCTTGTACAGGCAGAAGATCGCGAGATCGCCGGCGGAGCCGACGGGCTCGCCTCCCACCGACGCGAGCCAGGACTGCGCTGCGTCCTCGAGGAGGAACAGGCCGTGCTCGTCGCACCAGCGCCGCCAGCGCGAGGCGTCCTGCGGGAAGCCGAGGTAGTGGATCAGGTAGAGGGCCCGCGTCCGCGCGCCGGCGAGCGACTCCAGCTCGGGTTCCGACAGCGCCAGCTCGTCGTCGCCGTCGTAGAAGCGGCAAACGAGCCCGGCGAGGCGGAGAGCCTCGACCTCCGAGCCGTGGTGGTAGGCGGGGACGAGCACCTCGTCGCCGGGCTGCAGGCCGAGCGCCCGGACGCCCTGCCAGAGCCCGTGCCGGGCGCGCATGAAGACCCGGCAGCGCGGAGCGTCGAGCGGGAAGGGCAGCCTGACGCCCGGCCGCCGCGCGTACACGCCCGGCGGAAGCGTCGGCCACACGCCGACAAGGCCGCTCACCGCCGCATCGCCGAGAGGAGGCGTTTGGCGAGCGGGCGGCCGAAGGCGTACGCGGCCCACTCGGCGCGGCCGGGCGGTCCAGGCGAGAAGGCCTGGAAGACCAGCCGCACGCGCTGCTTCGACGACCACTCCGCCTTCCACGGCTCCTCGCTTCCGAGGAGCTCGTAGCTCGTCAGGCCGATCGCGAACGCGCGCTCGATCATCTTCCAGCGGATGAGCTTGCCGGGCCCGAACGCCGCGAACGCCGGGTCGAAGCCCGTCTTCAGGAGATGGTGCACGCCGCCCTCCTCGAGGCTGAGGTCGACGGCGATCGGGCGGTTGCCCACGCGGAGGAACGCCAGCCGGAGCGCGCCGCGGGCCGCGGCCCAGCGCGCCACGTCCGCGTAGAACCGCCTCGTCGTCGCCGACGACGCGATCGCCGTAGCCCGCTGTCCCTTCCAGCCCGACGCCTCGACGCGGAAGGTTTCCTCCAGCGCCCCGTCGAGGCCCTCCGGACCCTCCACTACCTGGATCGAGAGGCCGCCCATGCTCTCGAGCCGCCGCTCACGGCGGCGGATCTCCCTCCAGAGCTTGCGCGGCCGGGAGGACTCGAACGCCGCCCAGCCGCCCGAGAGGTCGATGTGGGGCGAGCGCTCGATCGTGCGCACGAGCAGGCGGTAGCGGGCATCGAGCGCCGCCGAGGCAAGGCTCTCCAGGCCGGCGCTGTCGGCGTTCACGAACGAGAGCCGGAGCGAGCGGGGAGCCCCGGCGACGATCGCGCGGCCGAGCTCCTCGGCCGCCGCCTCGTCCCGCGCCAGCACCGAGAACTCGGGTGAGTGCCAGTTCGCCGTGGAGTGCAGCGCGCCCCACACCCGCATCAGCGGAAGCACAGCGGCGAGCTCGCCCGCGCGGCGCAGGGCCAGCACCTCGAGCCGGCCCCGGCCGAAGGCGCGCCACCAGGCCTCGATCCAGCCCGGGCGGGCGAAGGGGCCGGCCCCGAGGCGATCGACGAGGGCGTCCCACTCTCCGGCCAGCGGGGCGACGGCCCCGTGCCGCTCGAGCGTGGCGCCGGCCGGCCGGGCCGCGGCGGTCACTCCGACGTGGCTCGCGGACGCTCGCGGAGAGCGGGGAAGAGAATCACGTCGCGGATCGTCTCGCGACCGGTCAGCACCATCGCGAGCCGGTCGATGCCGAGCCCGAGCCCGCCAGTCGGGGGCATGCCGTAGGCGAGCGCCTCGACGTAGTCAGGGTCGCCGGGCTCCCCGCCTGCGAGCCCGCGCTGCGCCTCGAAGCGCCGCGCCTGCTCCTCGGCGTCGTTCAGCTCCGAGAAGGCGTTGCCGAGCTCCATCCCGCCGACGAAGTACTCGAACCGCTCGACCAGCTCCGGATCGTCCGGTCTTGCACGGGCGAAGGGCGACAGCGCGACCGGGTAGTCGTGGACGATCGTCGGCGAGACGAGGCTCGGCTCGACGAGGTGGCTGAAGGCATGGTCGACGAGCTGTGCCCAGTCGGCATCGTGACTCGTGTCGAGTCCGCGCTCGGCGAGGCGTGCCCGCAGATCGTCCGCGTCGCGCGTCCAGAGGTCGTGCTCCTCGAGCGCCTGGACGAACGGCAGCCTCCGCCACGGGGGCGCCAGGTCGATCGAGTGCCCGCGGAACGCGACTTTCGTCCCTCCGAGCGTCTCGAGCGCGACCGTCGAGACTAGCTCCTCGATCCGCGCCATCGTGTCGCGGTAGTCGGCGTAGGCCTCATACCACTCGAGCATCGTGAACTCGGGGTTGTGCTTGAACGAGACTCCCTCGTTTCGGAAGTCCTTGCCGAGCTCGTAGACCCGCTCGAGGCCGCCGACGATCAGGCGCTTCAGGTAAAGCTCGGTCGCGATGCGCAGGTAGAGGTCGGTGTCGAGCTCGTTGTGATGCGTGACGAACGGCTCGGCGAAGGCCCCGCCATAGCGCGGCTGGAGCACCGGCGTCTCCACCTCGAGGAAGCCGTGCTCGTCGAGGTAGCGGCGGATCGCGCTCACCATCCGCGTCCGCAACCGGAAGTCGGCGCGCGTGTCCTCGTTCATCAGCAGATCGAGGTAGCGGCGGCGGTAGCGGGCCTCGATGTCGGTCAGCCCGTGGAAGGTGTCGGGGAGCGGGCGCTTCGTCCTCGCGAGCAGCTCGAGCGTGTCGACCGCGAGCGAGGGCTCGCCCCGGCGAGTTCGGGCTGGCGAGCCCGCCGCTCCGACGACGTCGCCGAGGTTGAGGTCGATCGGCCCGGTCCGGGCGACGTCACAGAGGAGCTGGATCCGCCCCGAGCGGTCGACGAGATCGAGGAAGACCAGCTTGCCATGCCCCCGCCGGGCCATGACCCTGCCGGCCAGCCGGCGAGTGGCCGAGCCCTCCTCCCCGGCCTCGAGCACCTCGGCCTCCGAGCGAACCTCGGCCACCTCGACCCGATCCGGAAAGCGGCGAGGCAACTCCATCGCAGGAGCCTATCCCCCTTCCGCCCCAATTCGGACTGTGAAAAAGGGGTGGCGGCTTGGCCGCCGCCCCGCTACCCCGAAGGGGGTGCCCAATGTCGCGCGAAGTGCGCAGCAC
>JACDAS010000196.1 GCA_013695295.1 Actinomycetota bacterium
TGCTCTCCCCGGAGCCCCCAGGCCCGGAAGACGAGACGCGAGTCGCCCCGCGACCACCCTCAGCGGGTTGACGCCGGGCATTCACTCCTAGGAGGGATCGTGCCTCGAGCCCGTTCGGGCCGATAGAGGAGCAGTCATTCCCCCCACTGGTAAAGGAGCCAGGTCATGTCCCCCCTTCACCCCTCCTTTGAGCCTCCGGAAAACACTCCGGAGCGCGAGCCCGTGAGCGCCCGTGAGCTCCGTCGTCCCGCCTCTCCGGCGCCCTCGGCCCGACTCGAGGACGTTCTCGGAGGCGAGTTCACCCACTTCCTGCTCAGCGCCCTCGTGGGACCCGACGCTCAGCGGCCGCGACCCGTCGCACGCTGACGTGTCCGGCGGGGCTCCTCCTCGCCGAACAGCCGCACGAACAGGAAGATCACCCCGGCCGAGACGGCGGCGACGATGAAGGCGGTCGCCTTCTCGACGCCGACGCCGAGCAGGCCGACGAGCACGTAGAGACCGAGCCCGAAGCCCCAGGCGAACGAGATCACACCGTGGTCGAGACTGGGGGGTCGGAGGTGCACGGCACGATCCTAACGAGTTGGCGCTGCGAGCCCACGCATCGCTCCGCGCCCGTGCCGGACCAGAGAAATTCGCCGAGCCGGTTTCGCTTTCGTCCACCGCTCCCGTTGACTTTCCGCTTCCGCGTACAGTCCTCGAGTGTGGCTTCGACCTACTTGCGCTCCGTGCTCGGCGCAAGGGGGAATCTAGGGGTTGGAGGGGCCCCTGGCAAGGCCCTTCGAAACGCGAATCCCGCAATTTGCGAACAGAACAACTATCCACATTTCCACAGCCATCGAGACAACCTGTGGAAAGCCCTGTGGACGGTTCAGAAGCCCGCTGACCTCGCGCCCGACACGATCAACAGCCCCACAGCCGCAGCGGCGAGGAGGCGGTAGACGGCGAAGGGCGAGTAGTCGTGCCGGCGGACGTAGCCGAGCAGGACGGAGATCGCGACGACCCCGCTTGCGGCCGCAGCGAGCATGCCGACGAGGAAAGGCCCGGCGGAGCCGGGGGGGAGGTCGCCGAACACGACGTCGGTCAGGCCCTTGAAGACGACCGCGCCGAGCGTGATCGGCACGAGGAGCAGGAACGAGAACCGGGCGGCCGCATCGCGCTCGAGCCCGAGGAAGCGGCCTGCCGAGATCGTGATCCCGGAGCGGGAGACGCCGGGCGCGAGCGCGAGCATCTGCGCGAGGCCGATGCCGAGCGCCGTGGGGAGGGACAGGTCGCGCAGCTCGCGCCGGGGCGGGGTGCGGTCGGCGACCCAGAGGACGACCCCGAAGACGGCGAGGAGGATCGCGATCTGCCACGGCTCGCCGAGGTGCTTGGTGATCGGGTCCTCAAGGGCGGCCCCGGCCGCCGCCGCCGGGATCGTCGCGAGCGCCACCGCCCAGGCGATCCGCTCGTCCGAGGTCTCGATCCGCCGCCGGCGAACGCTCGTCGCCCAGGCGCCGAGGAGCGTCCAGAGCTCCCGGGCGAAGTACCCGATCACCGCGACGAGCGTGCCCAGGTGGAGCGCGACGTCGAAGGTCTGATTGAAGGCGTCGTCCTGCTCGAGGTAGCGCCAGTCCGCAAGCCAGGGGACGAGGATCAGATGTCCGGAGGACGAGATCGGCAGCAGCTCGGTCGCACCCTGGACAAGGCCGAGCGCGAGCGCCTGCCAGTCGGAGAGAGCGCCCGGACGCTCGCCAACCCTGAGCGCGGCGAGCACGAGCGCCGGGACGAGGGCCGCGAGGGCGAGAAGGTACACGCCCATTCGCGCCACGCGGCGATCCTACGTGCCAGGGGCGGGGGCCCCCGCGGGCTGGCCGCTTCGTCCTGACTTGACATAACACAGGTTATCGTGCGTGAACGGACCTATTGGCTTTCCGACGGCGGCAGGTTAGGGTCAGGTCGGAGCCCGGCATCCGGCGCAGGGCAATCGGAGAGGGAGGCACGCAGTGTTTGACTTGAAGAACGTCCTGGGAAGAGTCCCTTCGTGACCCTGGAGCTCGGGCATCTCGTCCAGATCGAAGATCTCCAGCACCTGCTCGAGGCCGCCGCCGAGTCCGGGACGCTCAGGCAGTCCGAGCTGGCCGAGGTGATCGAGGTGCACCAGCTCACCCCCCTCGAGGTCGAGGCCGTCTACCGCGACGTCGAGCAGCGCGGCATCGAGATGCTCGAGGAGTCGCCAGAGGCACCGCCGCCGCCGCCTCCACCCGCGGCAGCTGTCGAGACGACCACCGACGCGCTGCAGCTCTTCCTCCGCGAGGCCGGGCGTCACGCGCTCCTGACCGCCCCCCAGGAGGTCGAGCTCGCCAAGCGCATCGAGCGCGGCGACCTGCAGGCGAAGCAGCGGATGATCCAGTCGAACCTCCGGCTCGTGGTCTCGATCGCGAAGAACTACCGGAATCAGGGACTGCCCTTCCTCGACTTGATCCAGGAGGGCACGCTCGGCCTGATCCGCGCCGTGGAGAAGTTCGACTGGCGCCGCGGCTACAAATTCTCGACCTATGCGACCTGGTGGATCCGCCAGGCCGTCGCCCGCGCGCTCGCCGACAAGGCGAGGACGATCCGGATGCCGGTGCACATCGTCGAGCGGCTGCAGAAGATGAACCGGGCCGAGCGGAACCTCTGGACGCAGCTCGGCCGCGAGCCGACGCTCGACGAGATCGCGATCGAGGCCAGCCTGCCGATCCAGCAGGCCCGCGAGGTGCGAGCGGCGGCGCGCGCTGCCGCAAGTCTCGACCAGCCCGTCGGAGACACGGAGGACGCCGTGCTCGGCGACTTCGTAGCCGGCGACGGGCCGTTGCCCGAGGAGCAGGTCGAGCTGTCACTCCGCAGCCAGGCGCTGGCGCAGGCTCTGGCCGCGCTCGGCGAGCGGGAGCGCCAGGTTCTCGTCCTGCGCTACGGCCTCAGCGACTACGAGCCCAAGACGCTCGAGGAGATCGGCAGGCGCCTCGGCCTGACCCGCGAGCGGGTCCGGCAGATCGAGGTCGAGACGCTACGGCGGCTGGCGAGCCTTCGCGAGATGGAGGCTGTCGGAATCTAGGCCCGGTTCACCTCAAGCCTCACAGAAGCGTTACAAGCGACGCGCTAACTTGAACCGAAGGGCGCTCGTCATACCTCCTGAAGCGCCGGTCGACCTCGCACAAGCACAGGTCCTGGCGTCCGGAAACCGACCTAGGATCGAAGACGCATGTGCGGAATCGCTGGATATAGCCTCGAGCCCGGTAGCTCCCTCGACCGGCGCCTCGCCGCGCAGGCGCTTCTGACCGGCATCGCCGAGCGGGGCGCGGACGCCGTCGGGTATGCCCATCGCGTCGCCTCTGGCCCCGTCTCGGTGCACAAGCAGCGCTCCGGGGCGAGCGCTCTCCTCGACAGCATCGACGTCCCCGCGGAGGCGACGGAACTCCTCGTCCACGTGCGCGACTACACCAAGGGCCACCCGCGCATCGAGGCGAACAACCATCCCGTGCGTCATGGAGCGGTCGTCGGGATCCACAACGGGATCATCTTCAACGACGACGAGATCATGGCCCGCCACGGCTTCGAGCGGGATCTACCCGCGATGACGGTCGACTCGGAGGCGATCTTCGCCCTCGCAGAGGAGGCCGGCAACAGGGCGCTGGCGCTCGAGGAGCTGCGCGGATCGCTTGCGTCGGCCTGGCTGGACGAGCGGCGCTCTGGCGCGCTCTTCGTGGCGCGCGGGGTCGGCCGGCCCGTCTGGATCGGCCGAGGCGAGACCGGGACCTTCTTCGCCTCGACCCTCGACGCCCTCGAGCTGCTCGAGCGCTGCGTGAGCCTCGACCTCGAGAAGCGGGAGCTCGCCGAGGGGACGCTGCTCGTCCTCGAGCGCGGCCGCGAGCGCCGAAGCGAGCGGTTCAGGCCGGACCGCCACTTCGACGAGGTCCTACTCCCCGCCGTCCGGGCCCCGCACGAGGCGCGCGCTTGCCGCCAGCGGCTCGCGTCGCTCCTGTCGCCGACTTAAGCGCGGCCCAGACGGCCGTCCGTGGACAGCGTCTCCCCTGCGGCTTCGAGCCGCTTCGCGATCAGGAACTGGAAGGTCGACCAGGCGCCGCGCCGGGACTCGAACATCCGGTACACCTGCCATTCGGTGTAGAGCGAGGCGTCGGCCCTCCTCGCCTCTGCCCAGTCGGCGAACCGCGGGAGTCGACCGAGCTGCCGGGAGAGCGCGACTCCCTGCCCGATCGCCCGTTCGAGCCGGTCACTCCCCAGGGGCACGTCGAAGCCCGCCTCGCGCAGGGCGTTCCCGAGCGAGCCGAACATGTGGCCGTAGAGCGATTTCGACGGCAGGCGACCTCGGCGCTCGTCGAGGTCTCGCGCGGTCGGTGCACGCCCGAGCTGCTCGCCGAGGTCACGCAGGAGCCCGAGGAGCTCCTCACGGGTGGCGAAGCGGCGGGGAACGAGCCCGGCCCGACGCTTGGCTCGGTTCCACGTGCCGAAGTGCTCGATCACGGTCTGCGGGTGGACGGTGGTCTGTGGATCGGCCGCGAACTCGCGCATCGTCGGCGAGCGGCCGACTCGTGCCGCACACGCGCGCAGCTCCTCCAGGATCTGCTCCGGCGCGTGCCGTCTGCGGATCCCTGCCTGAAAGCGGGCCAGCTCCTCGGGGTCAACCCCGTCGAGCGGCGAGGGACGGTCCCCGGGCATGCAATAACGATAGAGCAACTCATGCTCTACGCAAAGCGGCGAGATTAGGAGACGACGAGCTGCAACAAGGCGCTGTGATCGTGGGAGTCGAGCACTCTCTAGACTGGCCCGGTGCGCCTGCGGCTCGAGATCGCCCTCGCCCGGGGCGCGGGCCGGCTCTCACGCTTGGCCGGCCGGGGCGGTGGCACGACGCTGCCCGGGAAGCTCCTCGCGGCGCTCGATCGCGGGGCTGTCGCGACGCTCGCCTCGCGCCTGCCGCTCGGCTCGGCGGTCATCTCGGCCACGAACGGGAAGACGACGACGGCCGCCATGGCCGTGGAGATCCTCTCGCCGCGCCTCGAGCTCGCCCACAACCGCTCCGGGGCGAACCTCGTCTCGGGCGTGGCCTCGGCGCTCCTCGAGGCCGACGGCGCCGAGCTCGGCCTCCTCGAGGTGGACGAGGCGGCGCTGACCGAGGTCGCGCGCCTCGTGAAGCCCCGCGTCCTCTGTCTCGGCAACCTCTTCCGGGATCAGCTCGATCGCTACGGCGAGCTCGAGCAGCTGGCGGAGCGCTGGCGCGCGGCGGTCCGCGACCTCGATCCGAAGGCCCGCCTGGTCGTGAACGCCGACGATCCGCAGGTAGGCGATCTGGCGCAGGGCCGCCCCGGAGCGCTCGTCTACGGTCTCGACGACGCGCGCCACGCCCGGCCCGCGCTGCAGCACGCCGCCGACTCGAAGTACTGCCTCCGCTGCGGCACGCCGTACCGCTACGCGGCGGCCTACGTCGGCCACCTGGGCGACTACGCGTGCCCCGCCTGCGGCCACGCGCGCCCTCCACTCGACGTCGCAGCGCGTGAGATCGAGCTCGACGGCCTGCGCGGGTCGTCCTTCGCCCTTTCGACCGCGGAGGGCTCGACCCGGATCGAGCTCCGTCTGCCCGGGCTCTACAACGTCTACAACGCCGTCGCGGCGGCCTCCCTCTGCCTCACGCTCGGGTCGACTCCAGACGACGTTCGGAGGGGCCTCGCGCGCTTCCAGGCGGCCTTCGGGCGCTTCGAGCGGATCGAGGTCGGAGGCAAGCGCGTGCTCGTGCTGCTGATCAAGAATCCGGCCGGCGCCAACGAGGCCGTCCGCACCGTGCTGGGCGGCGGCCCGCCCGCTGTCGCCGTCGTCGCGCTGAACGACCGGATCGCGGACGGCCGGGACGTCTCCTGGATCTGGGACGTCGACTTCGAGCAGCTCGCCGCGGGTCTCGGGACTCTCGTCGCGAGTGGCGAGCGCGCGGCCGAGCTCGCGCTGCGTTTCAAGTACGGCGGCCTCGACGCCCGCGCGATCGAGGTCGTGCCGGAGCTCGAGCGCGCGCTCGAGCGCGGACTCGAGCTGACGCCGGCGGGCGGCGAGCTGGTGGTGCTGCCCACCTACACCGCGATGCTCTCGCTCCGGCAGATCCTCTCGGACCGCGGCCTCGTCCGTCCGTACTGGGAGCGCGCCGCGTGAGGATCTCGGTCGGACACCTGTACCCGGACTACCTCAACATCTACGCCGACCGCGGCAACATCGCCGTACTCGCGAGCCGCGCCGCCTGGCGGGGACACGAGCTCGAAGTCCGCGCGATCGGCTCGGGGGATTCGATCGGCGACCACGACCTCTACTACGTCGGCGGGGGCCAGGATCGCGAGCAGGCGCTGATCGCCGTGGAGCTTGCCGCGCAGGGACCGGCCCTGCTCGAGGCGGCAGCGGGCGGTGCGGCGATGCTCGCCGTCTGCGGCGGCTACCAGCTGCTCGGGCGCGGCTACCGGGATCGCCTCGGCGCCGAGCTGCCGGGAGTCGGCCTCTTCGACCTCCACACGGTGGCGGGAGAGCGCAGGATGATCGGCGACGTGCTGCTCGAGTGCGAGCTGACGCCGGGCGAGCGGCGAACGCTCGCCGGCTTCGAGAACCATGCCGGCCGGACGATGCTCGGCCCGGCGGCCGAGCCGCTCGGCCGGGTCGTCGCCGGCTTCGGGAACGACGGAGCGAGCGGCTACGAGGGCTGCCGCGCCGGCCGCGCGATCGGTACCTACCTGCACGGGCCGCTCCTGCCCCGGAACCCCTGGCTCGCCGACTGGCTGCTCGAGCAGGCGCTCTCGCACAGCCTGGGCGAGCCGCAGCGGCTGGGGCCGCTCCCGGACGAGCTCGAGCAGCAGGCGCATGCGATCGCCGGGGCCCGGGCGCGCAGCCGCGGAGGATCTCGATCCAGGCGTTAGGGCCCCTAGGGAGCCCAGAGCGGGCCGAGGTAGACACCCGGGTCACCCGGCTGCCAGCGGGCGAGGAAGCGCTGGATGGGCGGGTGGAGGACGATCTCCTCGAGCTCCCCGACGGTGAAGAGACGATGGCCGCGAACCGCCGCGTCGGCCGAGGTCACCGCCTCGAGCGAGCGCTCGCCGAGGTCGCCGGCGAAGATGATGTGCACCACGTGCTTGGTCGAGAGGCTCCGCACGGGCGCGATCGAGTCGACCAGCGCCACTGGGCCCTCGAGCAGGAGGTCCTCCCCCACCCCCACCTCCTCGCCCAGCTCGCGCCGGACCGCCTCGATGAGGGTCTCGCCCGACTTGACCCCACCGCCCGGCAGGAGCCAGTACTCCTTGCCCGGCTTCTCGTGCCGGCAGAGGAGGATCCGATCGGCCCAGCGCAGGATCGCCGAGACGCGGATCCGGGGCTCGGCGCTCATGCGCCGGACGAGCCGAGCCCGCCTCCACCCCGGTCGCTGACAGGCAGTTCGGCCGTCTCCCGCAGGCGCACGTTCGCGAGCGGGATCACGACCAGCTGCGCGATCCGCATCCCCGGCTCGACGACGAGGCTCTCGCGGAGATCGGTGTTCAGGAGGATCACGCGCAGCTCGCCGCGGTAGCCCGAGTCGATCAGGCCCGGAGAGTTGACCACCGTCAGCCCGCGGTCCGCGGCGAGCCCGGAGCGCGGCAGGACCAGCGCGGCGTGCCCCGGCGGTACGGCGACCGCGAGGCCCGTGCCGACGACGGCACGCTCGCCCGGGCCCAGCTCGACGCGGGTACAGGCCGTCAGGTCGAGGCCCGCGTCGCCCTCGTAGGCCTGTGCGGGCAGCACCGCCTCGTCGCGAAGCCTCGCGACGGGAAGCTCGATCATCGCCGGGAGAGGCTCGCCGCGTCGTCCTCGACGATCAGGTACGGCGCGAAGCGCCGGCGCTCGCGCGAGGGCAGGTGTGCGCGAACGAGGACCCCGTCGGAGCGATCGAGCCGGTCTTCGATCGGTGCCCCGAGGGCGTAGAGCTCCGCCAGCTTGCTGCCGTCCTCGTAGGGAAGGAGCAGCGTCACGAGCTCGAAGCGATCGCCGAAGCGCTCGGCGAGCCTCGCCCGCAGGAGGTCGAGGCCCTCGCCACCGAGCGCGGAGATCTGGAGCACCTCCGGAAAGCGATTCGCGAGTCGCCGGCGAGCGAGCGGGTCGAGCGCGTCGACCTTGTTGAGCACGAGCTCGACCGGCAGCTCCTCGGCGCCGATCTCGCGGAGCACCGTCTCGACGGCCTCGATCGTCGTGTCGAGCCGCTCGTCCGGCAGCGAGGCGTCGACGACGTGGAGGACGACGTCCGCGACGAGCGTCTCCTCGAGCGTAGCCGCGAAACCCTCCACCAGCTGGTGCGGGAGGCGGCGGATGAAGCCCACCGTGTCGGTGACGAGGTACCGGCGCCCTTCGTGCTCGAAGGAGCGCGTCGTCGGATCGAGCGTCTCGAAGAGCCGGTCTCGGACCGGGACGTGCGCCTCCGTGAGCGCGTTCAGGAGCGTCGACTTGCCCACGTTCGTGTATCCGGCGAGCGCGACGGTCGGCGTCTGGGAGCGGCGGCGGGCCTTCCGCCGGGTGTCGCGCTGGCCGCGGAGCTCGTGCAGGCGGCGACGCAGGAGCACGACCCGGCGGCGGGCGATCCGGCGGTCGGTCTCCAGCTGGCTCTCGCCCGGGCCGCGCGTCCCGACCCCGCCGCCAAGACGCTCGAGGTGCTGCCAGAGGCCGCGCATGCGCGGGAGGTTGTACTCCAGCTGGGCGAGCTCGACCTGGAGCTTCCCCTCGGCACTCACCGCATGCTGGGCGAAGATGTCGAGGATCAGCTGCGTGCGGTCGACGACCCGCTTCTCGAGCGAGTCCTCGAGGCGACGCTGCTGGGCCGGTTCGAGCTCGCCGTCGACGATCACCGAGTCGGCGCGCGACGCGGAAAGCGCCTGCTTCAGCTCCTCCAGCTTGCCCTTGCCGAGGTACGTGCGCGAATCGGGGCGAGCCCGGTGCTGGACGATCTCGCCGACGACCTCGACGCCGGCGGTACGGGCGAGCTCGCGCAGCTCGCCCAGCTCATCGGCCGGGTCGAGCCCCGGCTCGAAGACCGCCACGACGAACCCGCGCTCGGGCTCGGCGCCCGGCGCTGGATCGGGCTGGCGGGACGTCACGGGAGAGATTATGGCGCAGGCTCCTGCACGGCAGTGCGCCGCCTCCGGCGCTGGATGATTCATCTACCGTCCATGGGGTGCGCCTCTCCCCCGTCCTCGAGTCGCAGGGCACGTACCCGTTCGTCCGCCTCGAGCAGGCCAAGCGCCGCAAGGCAGCAGCGGGGATGCCTCTGATCGACCTCGGCCTGGGCGACCCGCGCGAGGCGACCGATCCGCTCATCCGCGCCGCACTGGTCGAGGCCCTCGGTGAGACGTCGAGCTACCCGAAGGCCGAGGGCCTGCCGGAGCTCCGGCAGGCACTGGCGCGCTGGTGCAATCGCCGGTTCGGCGTCCAGCTCGACCCGGAGACGGAGCTGATCCCGACCTACGGCAGCAAGGAGGCGATCTTCAGCTTCGCCCAGGTGATCCTCGACCCGGGCGGAGAGCGTTCGCTGGTCGTGACCACCGAGCCTGGCTACCCGGTGCCCGAACGCGGGGCGAGGTTCGCCGGCGCCGAGGTGCTGGCCCTGCCGCTGCTTGAGGAACGTGGGTTCCTGCCCGACGTCGAGGCGCTGGACGCAGCGACGCTCGCCCGCATTGCTCTCTTCTGGGTCAACTATCCAAACAACCCGACGGGTGCCGTTGCTCCGCTCCGTTTCTACGAGCGCCTGGCCGAGCTGGCGGCCGAGCATGGCTTTCTGATCGCCTCCGACGAGGCCTACTCCGAGCTCTGGTTCGACCAGGCTCCTCCGTCCGCGCTCCAGGTGGCCGACCGGAGTCACGTGGTCGTCTTCAACACGCTCAGCAAGCGCTCGTCCATGACCGGCTACCGCTCGGGCTTCGTCGCCGCAACCCCGGAGGTGATCGGCGCCCTGCGTGCGT
>JACDAS010000252.1 GCA_013695295.1 Actinomycetota bacterium
TGGCCTTCCCCTCGACCGGCGCGCTGCTCGCTGACCAGCTCGGCGCTCCCGACGCCGCCGCGTACGACCTCTCTGCCGGGTGCACGGGCTTCATGTATGCGCTCGCCCAGGCGTACGGCATGCTCGCGGCGGGTCTGTCGCAGCGGGCGCTCGTCGTCGGCGGGGACGTCCTCTCGAGGATCATGGACTGGACCGACCGCTCGACGTGCGTTCTCTTCGGCGACGGCGCCGGGGCGGTCGTGCTCGAATCCGTTCCGGCGGGCGGCTTCCTCGGCTTCGAGCTCGGCGCGGAGGGCGCAGGCGGCATCCACCTCTCGCTGCCGGGGAGCGGCTCGCGTTCGGTCGAGCTCGCGACGGAGCGGGCCTTCGTGATGATGAATGGCCGGGAGGTCTTCAAGTTCGCAACCCGCGTCCTCGTCTCCTCGGCCGAGAAGCTGCTCGAGCAGTGCGGCGCCTCGATCGACGACGTCGACGTGTACATCCCCCACCAGGCGAACGTCCGCATCATCAACCACGCGGTCAGGCACCTCGGGATCGCGGAGGACCGCGTCGTCGTCAACGTCGACCGCTACGGCAACACCTCGTCGGGCTCGATCCCACTCGCCCTCTCGGACGCGCTCGCCGCGGGCCGGGTCGAGAAGGGCGATCTCGTCCTGATGACCGGAATGGGCGCGGGCCTGACCTGGGGCTCCGCCCTGCTCGAATGGACGGGTCTCGCCGATGACGGTGGCGGAACCTAGAGGGAGGAGGAAAGATGTCCCGGATGACCACGTCTTCTGGCCGAGCCTCCGCGGCGAGCGGAAACGGACGCATCGCCTTCTGCTTTCCCGGCCAGGGCTCGCTCGAGCCGGGCACGGGCCGCGACGTCGCCGAGGCGATCCCCGAGGCGATGGAGGTCTTCGATCGCGGGAGCGAGGCGTGCGGGCTCGACCTCACGCGGCTCTGCTTCGACGCGCCGGTGGAGGAGCTCGTCGACACCGAGGTTCAGCAGCCCGTGCTCGTCGCGACGAGCCTCGCGATCCTGGCCGGACTCCGCGTGAACGGGATCGAGCCCGACGTCGTCGTGGGGCATTCGGTGGGCGAGTTCGCCGCCCTCGCGGCCGCCTCGGCCATGTCGACCGAAGACGCGATCGCACTCGTGCGCGAGCGCGGCCTCGCAATGGCCGAGGTCTCACGCCAGCACCCCGGCTCGATGGCAGCGATCCTCGGCCTCGACGACGAGGTGGTCGAGAACCTCTGCCGCCGGATCCTGGGTGTCTGGCCCGCGAACTACAACTGTCCGGGTCAGATCGTCGTCTCGGGCGTCGACCCGGCCGTCGACGAGTGCTGCGACGCGGCGGAGCGCGAAGGGGCCAGGCGCACGGTGAAGCTGCGGGTCTCGGGCGCCTTCCACAGCCCGCTCGTGGCGCGGGCGGCAGACCGCCTGCGGCCTGCGATCGAGCGGGTGCGGTTCAGCGAGCCGGTCGCGCCGTTCATGTCCACGGTGACTGCGAGTATCGAGCCGGCCCACCGCTTCGGGACCTTGCTCGTCGACCAGCTGACGGCCCCGGTCAGATTCACGCAGGCGGCGCGCGCGCTCGTTCGCGACGGGGTGAGGACCTTCGTCGAGGTGGGCCCGGGCAACGTCCTCTCAGGGCTCGTCCGCCGGATCGACAGGAGCGTCAAGGCGATTCCCGTCAACAACCTCGAGAGCCTCGCGAAGCTGAAGGAGACGCTCTCCGCTGTCTGAAGGGCTCTCGGCGTTCTGCTCGCTCGAGGGCCGGATCGCGCTCGTCACCGGCGCTTCTCGCGGGATCGGTAGGGCGATCGCGGTCGAGCTGGCACGAGCCGGCGCGGAGGTGATCGTCTCCTACCGCTCGGGCGCCGGCGAGGCGGAGGCCGTCGCGGCGGAGGTCGGCGGGCGAGCGGTGCGGGCCGACGTCTCGGTCGCGGCCGAAGCGGCCCGACTCGTCGAAGAGGCGGGCGAGCTCGACATCCTCGTCAACAACGCAGGCATCACACGCGACGGCCTGATCGCGCGGATGAGCGACGACGACTGGCGCGCCGTGCTCGAGACGAACCTGAGCGGCACCTTCCACACCTGCCGCGCTGCCGCACGCGGGATGATGCGACGCAGGCGGGGTGCGATCGTCAACGTCACGAGCGTCGTCGGCCTGCACGGTAATCCGGGCCAGACGAACTACGCGGCCTCGAAGGCCGGGATCATCGGTCTGACCAAGTCGCTCGCGCGCGAGCTCGGATCGCGCGGCGTTCGCGCCAACGCGGTCGCGCCCGGCTACGTCGCCACGGCGCTGACGGAGGTGCTGGGCGAGGAGATCCGCTCCGGGATCCTCTCGGCGACACCGCTCGGCAGGCTCGGGGAGCCGGCCGACATCGCCGGGGCGGTACGGTTTCTCTGTTCGGACGAGGCCTCGTTCATCACGGGCGAGGTCGTGCTCGTCGACGGCGGACTGGGGATGTGATGGCGGGTCAGAACGGCAGACGCAGGGTCGTGATCACCGGGCTCGGAGCCGTGACCCCGCTCGGGAACGACGTCGAGACGACGTGGGAGGGCCTGCTCGCCGGTCGGTCGGGCGCGGGGCCGATCACGCAGTTCGACGCGACCGGCTACTTCGTCCACTTCGCCTGCGAGCTAAAGGACTTCGACCCGACGGTCTGGATCGAGCGCAAGCAGGCCCGCCGCATCGACCGCTTCGCGCAGATGATCATCGCGGCCGCCCGCCAGGCCGAGGCCGACTCGGGGCTCGACATCGCTCGGGAGGGCGAGCGCGTCGGCGCGTCCGTCGCGACCGGCATCGGCGGGCTGCGCTCGTACCAGGACTGCTACGACACGCTGCTCGCACGCGGCCCGGACCGGGTCAACCCGTTCTCGATTCCGGCGATCATCCCGAACATGGGGGCGGCCTGGGTGTCGATGGAGCTCGGCACTCGGGGGCCGCTCTCGTCGCAGTGCACCGCCTGCGCGGCCTCCAACATGGCGATCGGCGACGGGCTCGACGCGATCCGCCTGGGCCGCGCCGACGTGATGTTCTGTGGCGGTACCGAGGCCCCGGTCACCGAGGTCGGCATTGCGGGTTTTGGCGCCATGCGCGCGCTCTCGAGGCGAAACGACGCGCCGGAGCGAGCCAGCAGGCCGTTCGACTCGGGCCGGGACGGGTTTGTGATGGGCGAGGCCGGCGCGATCGTCGTCCTCGAGGAGCTCGAGCACGCACGCGAGCGGGGGGCGAGGATCTACGCGGAGCTGCTCGGCTACGGGGTCTCCTCGGACGCGACGCACATCACCGAGCCCGATCCGACCGGGACGAACCCGGCCCGCGCGATGACGATGGCGTTCGGCGACGCCGGCATCGGCCCTTCGGAAATCGACTACATCAACGCGCACGGCACCTCGACGCCGCTCGGCGACGCGAGCGAGACGCGGGTGATCAAGATCGCGGTGGGGGAGGAGACGGCTCGGAAGATCCCGGTCTCCTCGACCAAGGGCTCGACCGGCCACTGTCTCGGCGCCGCGGGTGCGGTCGAGGCGATCTTCACGATCCTCGCGGTCGACCGGGGGGTCCTGCCGCCGACGATCAACTACGAGTCTCCCGACCCGGAGTGCGACCTGGACTACGTGCCGAACGAGCCGCGTGAGGCGGATGTCCGCGTCGGCGTCTCGAACTCGTTCGGCTTCGGCGGCCACAACGCTTCGATCGTGCTGCGACGCTTCGAGGACTAGGGTTTAGAGCACGCGCAGAACGGTGCGCCAGTTCACGATGTAGTTCGGCGCGGCGGCCGCCCAGTGGGTCCCGCACGGACGGCACCAGACGACGAGCGTGTAGCGACCCGGATCGAGGTGCGGGAGGCGGAACTCGAGCCGGGCGCCGCCGTGTCCGTCGGGCTCGGTTACGCCCAGGCGAGTCAGGCCCGGCCGGCGCGGCGGCGGTCCCGGCGCGGGTCGCGGCACGCCCGTGTACGGGATCGTGAAGAACCGCGGCGCGTGCTCCAGCCGGACGAGCCAGACCACGTACCCGCGCGGGTACAGCTCGTATGCCGCCGACACGGCGAGGCGGTCGCCGGCTCGCGCGGCGGCCCGGTCGAAGAGCAGCGCCCCGCCGCCTTTGGCGGACGTCGAGGGAGCGGCGACGAGGAAGACCGCGGCGAGAAAGGAGGCTGCTAGCCTCATCTGCGCCGAGGATAGCGTTCACCGCTATGGAGGACCGCTGGGCGACGTTCGACTGCTACGGGACGCTGATCGACTGGAATGGAGGCATCGGCGGCGAGCTGGCACGTCTCTTCGGAGCGGAGCGAGCGCCTCGCCTGCTCGAGCGCTACCACGAGCTCGAGCCGCAGGTGGAGGCCGAGCACCACCGCAGCTACCGACAGGTGCTGCAGCTGACCCTGGAGCGGTTGGCCGGCGTTGAGGCCCTCGCGCTGTCGGACGACGAGCGTGGTTCGCTGTCGCGGTCGCTGGCTGACTGGCAGGCGTTTCCCGATGTGCGACCCGCGCTCGAGGAGCTGCGGAAGGACGGCTGGCGCCTGGCGATCCTCTCGAACACCGACCCCGACCTGATCGCCGCCTCGCAGGCGCGGATCGGCGTCCCGTTCGACGAGACGGTGACCGCCGCGGACGCCGGCTCCTACAAGCCGGCCCACGGTCACTGGCACGAGTTCGCGCGCCGCGCACGTCCTGCCCCGGGCTGCCACGTGCATGTCGCAGCGAGCGCCTTTCACGACGTCGAGCCGGCCTCGACGCTCGGCGTGCCGACGGTCTGGATCAACCGCCTCGGCGAGGCCGCGCCGGCAGTCACCCCGACGCGGGAGCTGCCCGACCTCGCCGACCTGCTCCCGACGCTCGAGGAGCTCGTCCCCCGATGAGCGGGATCACCCTCCGCGCGCCGGGGCTCGAGGACCTCCCCGTCGCCGTCGAGTTCCTGAACAGCTGGGCCCGCGCCCTGCATGGGAGCGACGAGCTGAGCGAGGCTGAGCTCCGCTCCTGGTGGACCGGCCCGGGCCTCGACCTCCAGGCCGACGTTCGCCTCGCGCACACGGTCTCGGACGAGGTCGCCGGCTACGTCGACGTCTCGGACGTCGGCGCGCGTCACGTGGAGCTCTGGATCGACGCGCGCGTCCACCCGGAACACCCTCCGGGGATCGCCGACGAGCTGCTGCGCTGGGCTGAGGGCCGCGCGCGCGAGCTCGCCTCGGCCGCTCCTGCCGGGGAGATCCCGATCGCGCGGGCCGGGACGTGGAGCACCGACGGGGACGGCCTCGAGGCCCTCGAGCGCTCCGGCTACCGCCTCGTGCGCCATTCGTTTCGGATGGAGATCTCGCTCGGCGAGACCCGACCGGAGCCGCCTTCGTGGCCCGACGGGATCCGACTTCGGTCCTTCGAGCCCGGCGCGGACGAGCGCGCCGTCTACGACGCTCAAAACGACGCTTTCGCGGACTCCTGGGACTACCACCCAGACCCCTTCGAGGAGTGGGCCCACTGGGTGCCCAGCGCAGAGGACTTCGACCCCGACCTGAACTTGGTGGCGATGGACAACGGGGAGATCGCCGGGATCGCGCTCTGCCGGCCGCACGAGCCGGGCGACGCGGAGCTCGGCTGGGTCCGGATCCTCGGGGTTCGACCATCCTGGCGCAGGCGCGGGCTCGCGCTCGCGCTACTCCGGCATGCGTTCGGCGAGTTTCACGACCGCGGCCTCCGGCGCGTCGGGCTCGGCGTCGGCGCCGAGAGCCCGACCGGCGCGGTCGAGCTCTACGAGCGGGCGGGGATGTCCGTCGCGCGGCGCTTCGACATCTTCGAGAAGCCGCTGCGAGCGGGTTGATGTCGCTCCTGCGCGCGAGGTGCCCCGACTGCCGGACGCTGACCGCGGTGGCGCTCGGGCCGGACTACCAGTGCCACGCGTGCGGCCGGGAGTTCGCGGCGGGGCTGGTCCGGGTGCCGCGGGCCTGGGGCGTCGGCGGGGAGGCGATGGCCGAGGCGGCTCGCCTGCCGCTGCCCTATCCGGAGGTGGCTGTGGTCGAGTGCGACTCGCCGGGCGAGCAGGCCCTCGCCGTGGCGAGCGGGCTGCCCGAGCGGCCGCTCGTCCTGGGCGGCTGCTGCTGCGCCCACGTCGGCGCGATCGAGGCCCTGGCCGCCCGCTTCGGTCGCCTGGCGCTCGTGTGGCTCGACGCTCACGGCGACCTGAACACCCCGGAGACCTCGCCGTCTGGCAATCCCTGGGGGATGGCGCTCCGCGCGGTCCTGGACGGCGGCGCCGTGGCGGCCGGCGACACGGCTCTCGTCGGCGCCCGGAATCTCGATCCGGCGGAGGTCGAGTTCATCCGTGCGAGCGGCCTCCACTCCGGCCGGCAGGGGATCGCTGCCGCCCTCGACGGACCCGACGCGCTCTACGTGGCCCTCGACGGCGACGGGCTCGACCCGGCCGACCTGACCTCCTTCATGCCCGAGCCGGGCGGGATCCGCCTTGCCGAGGCAGAGCAGCTGCTGCGCGAGGTCTCCGGGCGCACTCTGCTCGTGGGAGCGGGGTTCTCCGGGCTCGTGGCGGATCCTGCGAACGTGGAGCCGTTGAGCCGCCTCTGCGCCGCGCTCGGGCTCTAGCTGCGGAGCTTCTAGACTCCTGCGATGGCGACCCCACGGATCGACGTCTCGATCGAGCACCGCGGCGAGCCGGCCACAGCGACGAAGCGCCATCCGAACACGTGCCCGGGGTGCGGCTCGCACTACCGGGACGACGAGCTCGAGGGCTCCCTCGGAGTTTGCCCCCAGTGCGGACACCACTTTCCACTCCGTGCCCGCGCCCGGATCGCGCATCTCGCTGACGCGGGGAGCTTCGTCGAGGAGGCCGCCGACGTGCGCTCCGACGACCCGCTCGGGTTCTTCGACCTGCGCCCTTACGCGGAGCGCCTGGCCGAGGCCGAGCTGTCGACCGGCCTCGGCGAGGCCGTGGTCATCGGCCAGGCGAGCCTCGACGGCCATCCGTGCGAGCTCGCGGTGATGGACTTCGCGTTCATGGGCGGCTCGATGGGGAGCGCCGTCGGCGAGAAGTTCTGCCGGGCCTGCGAGAGCGCCGTCGAGCGGGAGGTCCCGCTGATCTCGGTCACCGCGTCGGGCGGCGCGCGCATGCAGGAGGGGATCCTGTCGCTGATGCAGCTGCCGAAGACCGTCTGCGCCGTCGAGGACCTGCATGACGCGGGCATTCCGATGTTCACCGTCATGGCCCACCCGACGACCGCCGGCGTGCTGGCGAGCTTCGCGAGCCTCGGGGACGTCACCGTTGCCGAGCCCGGCGCCCTGATCGCCTTCACCGGTCCGCGGGTCGTGCAACAGACGACGAGGGAGAAGCTCCCCGAGGACTTCGGCCTGGCGGAGTCCAACCTCCGCTTCGGCCACGTGGACGCGATCCTCCCCCGCTCCGAGCTCCGCCCCTTCCTGGCCCGTCTTCTCCGTCTCTTCGGTCGCAATGGCGCGTGAGGACGAGCATCGGCTCCGGGAGCGCCTCGGCAAGCTGACCAGCCTGCCCCTGCTCCGCGGGGCGCGGGTCTCGGGCGAGATCAAGCGCCTTCAGCGCCAGCTCGAGCGGATCGAGGCCCGGCCGAGCGACGAGAAGATCTGGCGGTCGGTCGAGCTGGCCCGCCATCAGGACCGCCCCTACACGCTCGACTACGTGCAGTTCCTGCTCGAGGACTGGGTCGAGCTCCACGGCGACCGCGGCCGTGCCGACGACGCGGCGATCGTGGCGGGCCTCGGCCGGCTCGACGGCCGCACGGTGGCGCTGATCGGCCACCAGAAGGGTCGGGACGCCCGCGAGCGCGTGCAGCGCCAGTTCGGGATGGCGTACCCGGAGGGCTACCACAAGGCAATCCGGGTGATGGAGATCGCCGGCCGCCACGGCTTTCCGCTCGTGTGTCTGGTCGACACCCCGGGCGCGTACCCCGGGGTCGTCGCCGAGCAGCACGGCCAGGGTGGTGCGATCGCGCGCTCGCAGGCCGCGATGGCGCGACTCGAGGTCCCGACGGTCGCATGTGTGATCGGTGAAGGTGGCTCGGGCGGTGCCGTCGCGCTGGCGCTGGCAGACCGGGTGTTGATGCAGGAGCACTCGATCTACTCGGTGATCAGCCCCGAGGGCTGCGCCGCGATCCTCTGGCGCGACGGGGCCGAGAAGCAGAAGGCCGCTGCCGCCTTCAAGCCCGACGCCGCCCACTGTCTCGAGCTCGGGGTTGTCGACGGCGTCGTCCCCGAGCCCCCTGGCGGCGCCCACACCGATCCGGGCGAGGCGGCCAGGCTGCTCCGGGAGGCCGTCGTCGACTCGCTCGACGACCTCGAGGCCCTGTCCGGCGAGGAGCTGCGGCGCCGCCGACGCGAGAAATTCCGCGCGATGGGCGTCTACGCCGTCAACGCCTGAATCCACAACATCCACAGGTTTTTCCCCTGGAACAGTGGCCAAGCTGGACGACTATCGACGGAAGCGGGACCGGCACAAGACGCCGGAGCCCTTCGGCGGCAAGAAGAGCGGCAAGCGGCCGATCTTCGTCCTCCAGCGCCACGACGCGCGTCGGCTCCACTACGACTTCCGGCTCGAGCGGGACGGCGCCCTGGCGAGCTGGGCCGTGCCGAAGGGCGTTCCGCTCTCGCCGGGCGAGCAGCATCTGGCGGTGCACGTCGAAGACCACCCGCTCGAGTACGCGAAGTTCGAGGGCGAGATCCCGAAGGGCCAGTACGGCGCCGGGCTTGTGGAGATCTGGGACAGCGGCACCTACGAGCTCGTTGAGGAGAAGCGGGACGGCGGCCTCACCGTCAGGCTGCAGGGGACACGGCTTCGGGGGACCTGGGCGCTCGTTCCCGCCCACCTCTCGGGCGATAAGAAGAATTGGCTGATCCTGCGCAAGCGAGACGGGGAGGAGCGGCCCCGGCGACTCGACTACAGCCCGATGCTCGCCACCCTCGCCGAGGGGGTCCCACCCGGTCGAGACTGGCTCTTCGAGGTCAAGTGGGACGGGTACCGGGCACTCGCCTACGTGGCCGGGTCCGAGGTGAAGCTCGTGAGCAGGAACGCGAACGACCTGACGTCCCGCTTCCCGAGCGTCGCGAGCGCGATCGCCCAGGCGACGAAGTCCCCGGACTGCGTGCTGGACGGCGAGGTGTGCGCACTCGACTCGCAGGGCCGGTCGAGCTTCTCGGCGATGCAGCAGGGCCGGGCGGAGACGCCGCTGGTCTACTACGCGTTCGACCTGCTCGAGCTGGACGGTGAGCCGCTGCTCGGGCTGCCGCTGACCGAGCGCCGGGCACGCCTCGAGGAGCTGCTGGACGCGCGGAACCGCACCGTTCGCCTTTCGGAGACCTTCGAGGACGGCGCCGCCCTCCTCGAGGCCGCCGACGCGCAGGGGCTCGAGGGCGTGATCGCGAAGCGCCCGAGTTCCCTCTACTCGGAGGGCAAGCGGACGCGAGACTGGGTGAAGGTGAAGACGCACGGGCGCCAGGAGTTCCTGATCGCGGGCTACACGAAGGGGCAGGGGCGCCGGAGCGGCAGCTTCGGCTCGCTCGTCTTGGCCGTGCGGGAGGGGCCGGAGCTGAGGTACGTCGGGAACTGCGGCACCGGGTTCGGCGAGCGGGAGATCGATCGCCTCCTGAAGCTGCTGCGCCCGCTCGAGCGCTCCGACTCGCCGTTCGCCGTGGCTCCGAAGCTGCCCAAGGTGCGGAAGGCCGACATCGTCTGGGTCGAGCCGGAGCTCGTCTGCGAGGTCGAGTTCGCGGAGTGGACGCACGACGGCCGGCTCCGCGCGCCGTCCTACCGGGGGCTGCGCGAGGACAAGGCGCCCGAGGAGGTGCGGCGGGAGGAGCCGCTTCCGAGCGAGCTTCGCAAGGGTCGCGGCGTGCTCAAGCTGACGAATCTCGACAAGCCCTTCTGGCCGGAGGAGCAGATCACGAAGGGCGACCTGCTCCTCTACTACCGGGCCGTTGCGCCCCTGGTCGTGCCGCACCTGCGCGACCGGCCGTTCACGATGAAGCGCTACCCCGACGGCTGGAACGGCGGCCATTTCTTCCAGAAGGATGCGCCGAAGCACATGCCCGACTGGATCCCGACCGAGGCGTACCGCTCGACCTCGCGCGAGACCCGGGAGAAGCGAACGATCCGCTACCCGCTCGTGAACGACGAGCTCGCGCTCCTGTGGATGGTGAACATGGGTTGCATCGACCTGAACGTCTGGTACTCACGGGTCGACCTGCCGGAGCGGCCGGACTTCGTCCTCTTCGACCTCGACCCCTCGGCCGATGTCGGCTTCGCGGAGACGATCGAGGTCGCGCTCCTCGTCAAGGAGGTGCTGGACGCGCTCGGGCTCGCGAGCTTCCCGAAGACGAGCGGCAGCGACGGCATCCATGTCCTCGTCCCGATCGCGCGCAGGCACACCTACGCGGCCACCCGCGAGTTCTCGGAGATCGTCGCCGCGACGCTCGCCCGTACGCACCGCGGGCTCGTGACCACGGAGTGGACGAAGGCGAAGCGCCGGGGCGTCCTGATCGACTCGAACCAGAACGGCGAGGGCAAGACGATCGCCTCGGTCTACTCCGTGCGCCCGAACCCAGGAGCGCCCGTGTCGACGCCGCTCCGCTGGGACGAGGTGAACGAGCGGCTGAATCCGTCGATCTACACGATGGACGTCGTTCGGGCGAGGATCGAGCAGCACGGCGATCTCTTCGCCGGCGTGCTGACGACGAGGCAGTCGCTGGCCGACGCTCTGAAGGCGGTCCGCTAGCTCCGGCGTACGAGGAGCGTGATCCGGAAGGCGAGCGGTCGTGCGGCGCACGTGGGTCGGGGGCAGTTGGTGCCGCCGAGGGGTTAGAGAGGTTCGAGCGCCGGGAGCTTGCGGCTGAAGGCCCAGATCCTGCCCTCGATCTCGAAGCCGAGCTTGCGGTAGAGCTCCTTCGGCCAGTCGGCCTCCTCGGCGACGAGGAACGTGAGCTCGTTGCCGGCGGCTCGCGACTCCTGCAGCGCCCGGACGACGACTGCGCTCGCCAGGCCGCGGCGCCGGTGGGCCGGGAGGGTCATCACCGCTTCGATCTGGGCGATGCCGTCCCGCGAGTAGAGCTCGCAGTAGCTGGCCACCTCGCCGGCCGCGCGCGTCGCGAAGAAGCGGACATCTGCAGCCCGCTCCGTCACCGACTTGGCCTCGACGAGCTGCCGGACGACGTCGCCCTTCAGCCCCCCGGCCCGGATCCCGGCCGCCCAGGCCGGCTCGAGCTCGGCCCGAGAGACCTCCTCGACCGCCGTCGTGCCGACCTCGCGCCCGCCGCCCCTGTGCGGCATCACGACGAGGGGCTGCTGGTCCCAGCCGAGCTCCCGGAAGCCCGGCGCCACCGCGATTGCGAGCGGGTCCTCGTCGATCGCGAGCTTCCGGTGGCCGAGCCCCGCCGAGCCCTGCACGCGGTCCGCCTCTGCGGCCAGCTCTGCGGCGCTCGCGGACAGCCCGGGGGAGACGGCGATGAGGTTCAGGTCGTACACGAGCGGTAGCGCGTCCTCGAACAGCGCCTCGCCGACCGGCGTCTCGACCACCCGCGCCGCCTGGCGCCGGCGAAGGGCGCGCTGGAAGGCGACGCAGCGCTCGCCCTGGTCAGCCATCGCCGAGGCGATGCGGTCGCTCGAGCAGTCCGAGCTCGGCGATGTCGCGGCGGAAGAAGAGCGCCGTCGTCCAGTCGGCGACGACTCGCAGCTTCCTGGTCAGGAGGGGGAGCTGGTACAGGTGGTAGGTGCGGGTGACGAACCAACCAGGGAAGCCGCGGATCGGCACTCCGAGCACGTCGGCGATCCCCCGGTAGCGACCGAGTGTCGCCACCTGGCCGAGCATCCGGTAGCGGTACGGCTTCGGCCGCCCGGTCAGGTTGCGCGTCAGGCACCGCGCCTGCCTGAGCGCGTGCTGGCACGTAGGCGGGTCCGGGTGATCCGGCGTCGCCTCGTTCGGCACGCGCGCGCAGTCGCCGAGAGCCCACATCCGCTCCCTCCCCTCGACTCGGAGCGTGGAGGTGACGCGGACCCGCCCCCGTTCGTCGAGGGGTAGGCCGATCTCGCCGAGGAGAGGATGGGCCTTGACGCCCGCCGTCCAGACGACCGTGGCTGTCTCGATCCGCTCGCCGCCCGACAGCACGGCGCCACCCGCGTCGACCGAGTCGAGGGTTGTCTCGACCCGCAGCTCGACGCCTCGCCGGGCGAGCTGGCGCGCTGCATACTCCCCGAGCCGGGTGGGGATCTCCGGGAGGATCTTCGGCGCAGCGTCGACCAGCACCCAGCGCTGGGGTGCTGCACGGAGCCGCGGGTAGTAGCGCAGCGCGTCGCGGACGAGGTCGGCGAGCTCGGCGAGCGCCTCGACCCCCGCGTAGCCGGCGCCGACGAAGACGAAGGTCAGGTGTGTGTGCACCCGCTCGGGGTCGACCTCGGCGTCGGCCGCCTCCAGCTGCCGCAGGACGTGGTTGCGCAGGGCGATCGCGTCCGCCAGGTTCTTGAATCCGAGCGCGTGCTCGGCGAGCCCGGGGATCGGCAGCGTCCGCGCAACGGCTCCGAGCGCGATCACGAGCTGCTCGTAGAGGATCTCGAAGCGGCCGGCCCCGGTTTCGACCTCGACCGCGTGCTCGTCGGTTCGAAGGGCGAGGGCGCGACCGAGCAGCAGGCCGGCGTGCGGGCACATCATCCGCAGGGGGACGACGACATGGCGGGGCTCGAGCGATCCCGAGGCGGCCTCCGGGAGGATCGGCGTGTAGAGCATGAAGTTCTCCGGGCTGACGATCGTCGCGCCGCGCTTGCCGAGCAGACGGGCGACGTAGGCCCCGGCGAAGCCGCCGCCGAGGATCAGCGTCCCGCCCCGAGCCTGCCAGCGCACCTCCATCGCGACCTAGCATCGCAGCGGGGGCGAGTCTTGCGGGCCCAAGGGCCTGAGACGCGGCGTCAGGCGCCCGGGGGCGATCCCAGCGGCTTGACGAGGTAGACGAGCAGCACATCGAATGCGAAGGGCTCGCCGCGGAGCAGGGTCGACCCGCGATGGCGTACCGGGCCTCCCCGTTCGCGGTAGCCGCAGCGCCGGTACAGCGCCTGCGCCGCGTCGTTCTCCACGTCGACGGAGAGCGTCAGCCGGTCGAAGCTCCGGCTCGCGGCCTCCTGCTCGGCCGCGCGGGTCAACGCGGTCGCAACTCCCCGGCGGCGGTGCGCGGGGAGGACGTAGACGTCCTGGAGCTCGGGCGGGTCGGTCAAGGCGAGGTGTGCGTGACCGACCGGCTCTCCGGCCTCCCACGCGACGAGGTAGAGACCGCCACTCTGCTCGAGCCGGTGGAGCGGCAGCCGGGCGTCGACGTGCTCGAGCTCCTCGTCGGCTAACGCCCGGACGATCACGAGGAGAGCAGGCGGCGCAGCAGCGCCAGCGCACCCGCCTTGTGCAAGGGCTCGTTCAGGTTTCCGCACTTCGGCGACTGGACGCAGGAGGGGCAGCCTCGCTCGCACGGACAGCCCTCGAGCATCCGGGCTGTGTCCCCCGCCCAGTCCTCGAAGACCTCGAAGCCGCGCTCCGTGATCCCGACCCCGCCCGGGTGGCCGTCGTGGACGAAGATTGTCGGCCCGCCCGTCTGGAAGTGAAGGTTCGTCGAGAGCCCGCCGATATCCCAGCGGTCGCACATCGCCCAGAGAGGAAGGATCGCGATCAACGCGTGCTCGGCGGCGTGCAGGGCCCCGAGGAGCGTGGGCATCTGCTCGAGGCCCCGCAGGTGCTGCGGCTCCGGGCAGAACCAGATCGACTCCGTGTCGAACGTCGTCTGCGGCAGGTCGAGCGGCACGAGGTCGATCGTCTCGTGGGTCTGCACCGAACGCCGCTGGAAGGCAACCACCTGCTCGGTCACCGAGACCTGGCCGAACGAGAGCTCGACCCCGGCGCGGATCTCGATCCGGTCGGGGCGGCGGATCTCGGTGAGGATCTCTTTCTTCGCCTGGGTGTAGTAGGCGCCGCCGAACGGCTCGACGAGCGCCGTGAGACTCGGCTCGTGGAGCTCGCGCACGAGGTACGCCTCGCCCCGGTGGAGGTAGACGGCGCCCTCGTGCACCGTCGAGTACGCGCGCGAGCGCTCGACGAGGCCGAGCAGCTGTCCGTCGGTGACGTCGACGACGCTGAAGGAGTCAACGTCGGTCGAGCGCAGCGGCACCTGCGCGGCCGGGTAGTCGCGTCCCGCCCAGATGAGACCGGCCTTGGTCGGCTTCAGTTCTGGGAGCTCGGCCGCGCGCTCGAGCGCCGCGTCGCCGAGCACCTCGCGGTCGCGCTCGCCCAGGGGCGCCTCGAAGGCTGCCGACCGAAGGTGGCCGTCGAGCACGCGGGTGTTCTCGTGGTCGAGGATCGCCGCCTCGACGCGCCGACCCAGGAGGAGCTCCGGCTCGCGCATGAAGTACTGATCGAGCGCATCCTCGCTGGCGACGAGGACTGCGAGCCCGTGTCCCCGCCGGCCGGCGCGCCCCCACTGCTGGCGCAGGCTCGCAACGGTGCCGGGAAAGCCGACCGAGACGACGCAGTCCAGTAGGCCGATGTCGATGCCGAGCTCGAGCGCGTCCGTGGCGCTGACTCCCAGCAGGTCGCCGGCGACGAGGCGCGCCTCGATCTCGCGTCTCTGGGTCGCGGTGTAGCCCGCGCGGTAGGGAGACAGCCGTGCTCCGAGCTCGCCTCCGACGCGCTCGACGGTGAAGCGGTGGATCAGCTCCGCGGCCTTGCGACTCTTCGCGAAGCAGAGCGTGCGGAGACCCCGCGAGACCAGCTCGGCCATCAGTCGGGAGGCTTCGCCGAGAGCGCTTGCACGCACCCCGAGCTCCTCGTCGGTCAGTGGGGGATTCCAGAACGCGATCGTCCGCTCCGCCCGAGGTGCGGCGTCGCTCGCGACGACCGTCGCGTCGGTGCCGAGCAGCGAACGGGCGAGCTGCGCGGGATTGGCGATCGTCGCCGAGGCGAGCAGGAACTGAGGCTCGGCTCCGTAGACCCGCGCGAGCCGCCGCAGCCGGCGGAGCACGTTCGCGACGTGCGAGCCGAAGACACCCCGGTAGACGTGCGCCTCGTCGACGACGACGTAGCGGAGGTTCGTCAGCACGTCGCCCCAGCGGTCGTGGTGGGGAAGGACGCCCACGTGCAGCATGTCCGGGTTCGACAGGATGACGTTCGCCCACTTCCGCACCTGCCAGCGCTGCTCCGTGGGCGTGTCTCCGTCGTAGATCGCGGCTCGTAGACGTGGGATCCGGTAGGACGCGAGCGTTCGCGCCTGATCCTGTGCGAGCGCCTTGGTCGGATACAGGTAGAGCGCTCGCACCTTGGGCTCGCGGCAAATCGCATCGATGACGGGCAGGTTGAACGCCAGCGTCTTGCCGGACGCAGTGCCGGTCGTGACGATCACGTTCTCGCCCCGGCCGGCGGCCGTCCAGGCCTCGGCCTGATGGGCATAGAGGGCGGGGACGTCCCGCGCCTCGAGCGCCGCGCGCACGCGGGAGTCGAGCTCGGGGGGGAATGGCGCCCCTCGCGCCTCGCGGCCCGGCTCGCTGCCGAGGTAGGCGAGCTCCTCGCCGGCGAGGAGGCCGTCCCACAGGGGCGGGGCGACCGTCACCGTCCGGGGTGGTTCGGGCGGCGAGTCGGCCGGGAGAGGCTGCGTGCGGGCGATCGGTCGATGGTAGCTTTGGGCCACCGGGGTGCCCGTCTGGGCTGAGATCACACCCGTAGAACCTGATCCGGGTCATGCCGGCGAAGGGAGGGCGAGCGTGCTGACAGGAGAGTTCCCGGCTTGAGCGAGCCTCGGCCCACGCCGCTCGGCGGAGAAGCTTCACGCGCGGGCGTGGTGCCCCGCTGTCTCACCGTCGCGGGCTCGGACTCGGGTGGGGGGGCCGGCATCCAGGCCGACCTGAAGGCCTTCGCCGCCGCCGGCTGTCACGGTCTCAGCGCGATCGTGGCGCTCACCGCGCAGAACACGGTCGGCGTCACCGCCGTGCACGAGGTCCCCCCCGCATTCGTGCTCGCGCAGCTCGACGCGGTGTTCTCCGACATCGGCGTCGACGCCGCGAAGACCGGGATGCTCTTCTCGGCCGAGATCGTCGAGGAGGTCGCGGGCTTCTTCGCGGGCCACCCGGTCCCGCTCGTGGTCGACCCGGTCCTGATCGCCACCTCCGGTGCGCGCCTCCTCCGCCGGGATGCGGTGCGGGCACTCACGACCCGCCTCCTTCCGCTCGCGACGGTCGCGACGCCGAACCTGCTCGAGGCGCAGGAGCTCGCCGGTTTCGAGGGCCCGCGCCGCGACCTGGCCGAGGCGATCGCCGCCCTCGGGCCGACGGCGGTGATCGTGACCGGCGGTCACGGCCGTGAAGCGATCGACCACCTCTACTCGGGCGGCGAGCACGTCGAGATCCCGGTGGTTCGCCATGCCGTCGCTGCCACGCACGGGGCTGGCTGCACGCATTCGGCCACTCTCGCGGCGCTCCTCGCGCGCGCCACGCCGCTCGAGGAGGCCGCTCGCGAGGCCGCCCGCGTCGCATCGGCTGCAGTCGCCCGGGGGTTCGCAAAGCTCGGTGCAGGGGAGGGGCCGGTCGACGTTCTCGGCCTGACGGGAGTCGGATGACCACCTCGCCCGGCGAGAGCCTGCGACTGCTCCGCGAGCGCAGGCCGCTCGTCCACCAGATCACGAACTACGTCGTGATGAACGAGACGGCGAACGCGACGCTTGCGATCGGCGCGCTGCCGGTGATGGCCCACGCCGTGGAGGAGGTTGAGGAGCTGGCCTCGGTTGCCGGCGCGCTCGTCCTCAACATCGGCACGCTCTCGGAGCACTGGATTCGAGCGATGCTGCTGGCCGGCAAGGCCGCGAACGCGGCCGGCGTCCCGGTCGTGCTCGACCCTGTCGGTGCGGGCGCGACGCGATACCGCACCGAGACCTCGAGGCGCCTGCTCGCGGAGCTCCAGGTGGCGGTGCTGCGGGGTAACGCGGCGGAGATCGCCACGCTCGCCGGGCGGCCGGCCGAGATCCGCGGGGTGGAGTCGATCGGGGCCTCCGCGTCGGGCGCGGAGCTCGCCCGGGCAGCCGCCGGGGAGCTCGGCCTCGTAGCGGCGGTCACCGGGGTCGTCGATCACGTCTCGGATGGACGGCGGACGCTCGCCGTCTCGAACGGGCACGCCCTGCTGGGCTCCGTGACGGGCACGGGCTGCATGTCGACCGCGATCACGGGCTGCTTCCTCGCCGCCGACCGCGAGGACCCGATCGCCGCCGCCACCGCGGCCCTCGCCGCCTTCGGCGTCGCCGGCGAGATCGCCGCGGCCGAGGCGAAGGGTCCGGGCTCCTTCCACGTGAACCTCTACGACGCCCTGGCCGGGCTCGGGCCGGAGAAGCTCGACGCTCGCGCCCGGGTCGAGGAGGCGGAGTCCTGAGGCTGCACGCGATCGTCGACGACCTCGCGTCCGCCAGGGCAGCTGCAGCCGGTGGCGCGACCGTGCTCCAGCTCCGGCTGAAGAACGTGGCTACACGCGACGTGATCGAGCAGGGCCGGCCATTCCGCGATCTGGCACTGGAGGCGGGCTGCACCTTCGTCGTCAACGACGACGTGGAGGCGGCAATCCGGCTGCGGGCAGACGGGGTGCACCTCGGGCGAATGGACACCGGACACGACCAGGCCCTCTCGGCGGGCCTGCTGCTCGGCCTCTCGGCAGCGACGGTGGAGGAGGCGATCGAGGCCGAGCGCCTCGGTGCCGACTACGTCGGCGCAGGGCCGGTCTGGACGACGCCGTCGAAGCCCGATGCCGACCCGCCGATCGGCCTCGGTGGGCTGGCCTCGATCTCGAAGGCGGTGACCGTGCCGGTCGTCGCGATCGGCGGGATCGACGCGGGAAACGCCCCGGACTGCATCCGCGCCGGCGCGATCGGGGTTGCCGTCGTCAGAGCTGCGGCCGACGCCGCGGCCCTCGTTGCCGCGCTCGGCCGTGCGGCTCGCTGACCTCGGCGAGCTCGGCCTTCTCGCCGAGCTCGAGCGGCGCAGACTCGTCGGGCCGATCGCCGACGACGCGGCCTCGCTCCGAGATGGGCTGGTCGTCACCCAGGACGCGCTCGTCGAGGGGATCCACTTCCGCCTCGACTGGACGTCCTGGCGGGATCTCGGCTACAAGGCGGCCGCCGTGAACCTCAGCGACCTCGCCGCTTCCGGAGCCGAGCCCGAGGGGCTCCTCGTCACGCTCTCGGCTCCCGGCGTGACCTCGGTGGACGACGTGCTCGAGCTCTACGAGGGGATCGCGGAGACGGGGGTCGCCGTCGTCGGCGGGGACACCACCGACGCGGAGCGCGTCTCCCTCGGCGTCACGGCACTCGGGCGGTCGGAGCGCGTGCCGGGGCGCGGCGGGGCCCAGGCCGGCGACCTGCTCGTCGTCACCGGGCCGCTCGGAGCC
>JACDAS010000267.1 GCA_013695295.1 Actinomycetota bacterium
CACCCTCGCAGCGCGGCGGACGCTGAGGCGCGCCGCAGCCGCCGAGCGGCCGGCCGTGCTCGCGCTCGTACTCGCTGCGGCCGCCTACGGTCTGCATGCGCTCGTGGACTACGACTGGGACTTCCTGGCGGTCACCGGCCCGGCGCTCCTCGTGCTCGGCTGCCTGGTCGCCGCCGGCCGGGGGACCGTCACCCTCCGCCGGCGGCCGATTGCCGCCGCCGGCATCGCCGTCGTGGCAATCGCCGGCCTCTACTCGATCGGTGCACCCTGGCTCTCCGAGCGCCGCGCCGCGCAATCGGCCGCGGCGCTCGGTACGGACCCGGCCGCCGCGGCCCGCAGGGCCGAGTCCGCTCACCGGCTCAATCCGCTCGCCACCACACCGCTCTACTACTGGGCCCTCGCAGAGGGGGCGCGCGGGGACGACCGGGCTGCCCTCCGGCGCTACGAGCAGGCCGTGGAGCTGCAGCCGGAGAACTGGGAGACGTGGTACCTCCTGGGCGCCTTCGAGCTCGACTCCGGGCGCTTCGAGCGGGCCTGCTACGCCCTCGACCTCGCCTACAGGCTCGATCCCCGCGGTCCGGCCGGAAGGCCGGGTGGGCTGCTCGACCAGGTGAAGCGGCGCCTGCCGGGGTGCCCGGCCTAGTCACGCCAGTTTCCTGCGACGTTTGTAGCATCCGATGCGCGTGAGTGGGTTCCGGGTCGCAGTAGTCGGTCTAGCGATTGTCCTGGCGGCGGGGCTGACGACGAGGGCGGCCGGAGCACCGAGCGCGAGCCGCGTTTCTCCCGAGACGTTCGCGAGGGTGGCGAGCGGCGTCGGGCTCGCCCGGACGTTCTGTGCGGGCAAGCCGATGGGCTACGGCACCGCCTTCCTCGTCGGCTCGCAGGTCATCGCCACGGCTGTCCACGGCTTCGCCGCCCCGGACGGGAAGCGGGTGTGCCGCATCCGCGTCCGGCTGAGCGGGCGCTGGTACGACACCGCCTACGCGAAGGCATGGTACGACGACGATGCGCCGATCAGGCATGTCGATTTCGCGACCCTGAAGCTCACTCGTGCTGCGCCTGGTCACGTGTTCGGGTTCGCCCGCTCTCTTCCCCGCCGGGGAAGCACGATTGCGACGATCGGGCATCCGCGAGCCCTCCCGCTCAGCTTCCACCAAGGCGTTCTCCGCAGAGGCCTCGTCAGCGACGGCGTGCCGATCGTCGTCGCGAACCTGGTCATAGAGGGGGGCAACAGCGGCGGGCCGATCATCGACCGCGACGGGCGGGTCATTTCGATCGTCCAACGATTGGCGTACGCGGACGAGGACCCGGCGAGAGACCGGAGCGTCGCGGCCGGTCTCGACCTCACGGGCTGGTTCGGCGGGTTGGCTTCGAACGAGCTGTGCCGCGCCTATCCGCAGGGCGGGGTCCCGAACTGCGATCCCGATGAAACCCGACCCGCGCAGCGGCGGTGGGTCTCGTTGACGCCGACCACGCGCTAACCCATAGTTCCTCCGAGGTACCTCTGACACTCCTCCGAGGTACCTCTGAGGTGTGTCAGAGGTGAGCGGCCCTCGGCCCCGTCAGCGGCCGACGATGAGCGCCACGTGTGCGCCCAGCAGCTGTGCCGGCGTGAGGCCGTCCAGCGGGCCGACCGTGCGGACGTTCAGGTCGCGCGCGAGCCTGCGACCCTCCGCGCGGCGGCCCGGGCGGTAGAGGACGATGCTCCTCGGATAGGTGCTACGCGTCGCGTTGTCGACGCCGCCGATCAGGTAGCCGAGAGATCGCGCGCGGTCGGCGGCGAGCCCGGCCGAACCGGCGACGCCGTTGCCGTTCAGGACGAGGATGGACGTCTCCGAGCGCGCCAGGCGGGGTGCTCGCTCGACCGTCGGGACCGGCCTTGGGACGGCCGGCGCGGCGGCCTTCGAGCGGGCGGCGGGCGCGGCGGGACCACGGAGCCGATCGAGGAGGGGATTGCCGAAGAGCGCGATGCCGGCGGCCACCAGCAGGACGAGCTCGAGTGCCGCTACCCCGCTCGCGACGAGCGTCGCCGTCCGCCAGGGGCGCAGCGTCTCGAGGTGGCTCGCATGCATCTCCACGGCGGAGCGAGGTTCGCCCCGGCCGTCGGAGTTCCTGCCAGCCTCTTACTGCTGCATCCAGGCCCAGGTGTCGCGGAGACCGGCCTCGAGGTCGAGTTGCGGCGCCCAGCCGAGCTCCGAGCGGGCCCGTCCGTTGTCGAGGGCGCTCCGGCGCAGGTCGCCCGGACGCTCGGGCCCGAACTCGGGCTCGCGCTCCGCACCGCTGACGCGGCGGCAAAGCTCGTGGAGCTCGAGCACGGACGTCGCGTTGCCGCTCGCGACGTTGAAGACGCCGCCCTCGACTCGCGAGGCGGCGAGCATCGCGCCGGCGACGTCCGCGGCGTGGACGAAGTCGCGCGTCTGCGCGCCGTCTCCGAAGATCCGGGTGGGCTCGTCCCGGGCCATCCGCTCGAGGAAGATCGCCACGACTCCACCCTCCAGGCTCGCCGACTGGCGGGGCCCGTAGACGTTGCCGAACCGGAGCGTCACGTGCGACGTCCCGTGCAGGCGATTCCAGCCCGCGAGGTACTCCTCGCCGCAGAGCTTGGAGATGCCGTAGGGGGCGAGCGGACGGCGCGGGGTCTCCTCGGTCGCGGGCCGCTCGCACTCGCCGTAGAGCGCGCCCCCGGTCGAGCTGAAGACGACCTGGGCCCGATGCCGCCGCGCGGCCTCGAGCACGCGCACCGTGCCCAGCACGTTCACCTCGGCGTCGTAGGCCGGCTCCTCGAGCGAGGAGGGCACGTCCGCCTGCGCCGCGAGGTGGAAGCACTGCTCCGGCCGCACTGCGTCGAAGATCTCCTCGGCGTTCGTCCGGATGTCGCCCTCGTGGAGTCGCGCGCCAGCGGGCACGTGCTCGCGCCGGCCGGTCGAGAGGTTGTCCAGCACGTGAACCTCGTCGCCGCGGGCGAGCAGGGCTTCCACGACATGGGAGCCGATGAAGCCGGCCCCGCCGGTGACGATCGAGCGCACCGGCGTATGCTACGGCCCCTCGAATGACCGGCCGGCGCTCATGTTCGTGACCTTCGAAGGGATCGACGGGGCCGGGAAGTCGACCCAGGCCGAGCTCCTCGCGGCTGCGCTGCGGCAGGAGGGGCGCGACGTCGTGACGACGCGGGAGCCGGGCGGAACCGCGCTCGGCGAGGAGGTGCGCCGGCTCCTGCTCGGGGGCACGGACGTGTCGCCGTGGGCCGAGGCGGCCCTTTTCGCCGCGGCCCGGGCCGAGCTCGTCGAGCGCGTGGTCTCCCCGGCGCTTGCGCGGGGCGCTGCGGTGGTCTGCGACCGCTACCTCGATTCCTCGCTCGCCTACCAGGGGATCGCCCGGGGATTGGGGGTCGAGCGGGTCCTCGAGCTGAACCTCGCGGCGATCGCAGGCGTCCTTCCGGACCGCACCTTCGTCCTGCTCGTCGACCCGGAGACCGGCCTGCGGCGGATGAC
>JACDAS010000101.1 GCA_013695295.1 Actinomycetota bacterium
GAGCAGATCGCCCGTGTGCACCACGGCGCCGACCTGCTTCAGGTTCGCGGGCAGCGTGCCCTTCTGCAGGTGCGCGTAGAGCACGAGCTCGTTGCCCGTCTGGATGTAGAAGTGATTGCCCTCGACCGGGTTGTTGTAGGGCTTCGCGGGCGGGCTCGGGTTCGTCAGCTGCGTGTCGAGGAACGACACGACGGTGCCGTCCGCCATCGCCCGGACGGGCTTGCCCCAGATCCGGTAGTCCTCGTTCTTCGAACTCGAGCCTCCCGGCAGCAGTCCGTTCCAGGCGCTTCCGTCCCAGGCAATCACGCTCATGTCGTAGGCGAAGAGCTGGCCGCCGTCGCCCGCCGGGGCATGGGAGTTGCTGCGCGCCGACCAGTACTCGCCGATCCGCAGGTCCGAGGCGCGTGACGGGAACTGGTAGCCACCCGGCGCCTGGCTGGTGTGCTTCGCGAGCGTGCGGGTCACCTTGGCCGCATCGAGCCCGTCGAATGCCATCGCGATCTCGACAGAGGCAGGCGCGGGCTGCGGCAGGATGACGTTGTTCGAGGTGTCGAAATGCCAGCCCGCGGTCGTGCCGGGTGCGATCGTGCGACTCGGCGGATCACGGCCCTCGAGCGTCGTGACCGGGATCGCCACCGAGCTGACGGCAGGCGGCCCCGCAAACGTGAGCGTGACCTTGTTGAGCGAGATCGTCGAGGCCCCGTTGTTCTTGATCAGGAGCCGGACCGAGAGCTGCCCCTGCTTGGCGGCGTTCGACGTGGCGCCCGCGATCTGCAGGTAGACCAGGTTCCCGCCCTCGTTGGGCTCGACGGTGACGCTCACGTTGGGCCCGGCCGCGGTCCGGTTCGGGACCGGCACGAGTGTCCCGGCCGTCACCTGGCCAGAGGCCTGGAGGTCGGCCGGGGGCGTCAGCTCCTCGGGCGCCACGGCGGGTGTGCTCGAAGGAGTCGCGGAGCTGATCCGATCGCCGTCGCCTCCTCCGCAACCTCCGGCGAGGAGCGCGAGCGAGAGAACGATCAACGGGAGTCGGGCGGCCGACCTCACTTCGAGGCGATCCTCACACGATCGCCGGGCGCGAGTCAAACCCTAGGGTTGCCGAGGGCGAGGTCCGTGTAGACCTTCTCCCCGCGGAAGAGCCGCTGCTCCGGGTCCCAGGGGAAGAAGATGACCACGTTCCAGGTCAGCCGCTCGCCGGTTGCCGGGTGGTCGAGCCAGTCGCGCTCGTGCGTTCCGGTCACGCGCGCCTCCTCGCAGACCCCCTGGGGCCCGACGACGATGTCCGTCAGGTCGAAGTGGATGTCGGGAAAGGCTCCGAGCAGCTCGCCGTAGAAGCGCGCGGCACCCTCGTGACCCTCCCAGCGGGGGCGAAGCGAATCAGGCGGCCTCGCCGGCGAAGCCGCCGAGGCCTCTGACGACGGCATCGCAAGCGACGCCGTGGGGCGGAGCTCGTAGACGCAGTCGGCGGTGAGGGTCGAGAGCAGGCCCGGCAGGTCGCGGTTGTCCTCGGCGATCGAGTGACGCTTCCAGAGGTCACGGATCTCGGCGTAGAGCTCTGGAGTCAGCTCGCGGCGCAGCAGCCGGACGACGGCGTCGTGCTCGACGTGCGGGGCGTGGGTCATGTCGCTCTCGCTTTCCGGTAGGGGAGGTACTGGCGGTACAGCTCCTCCATCGTCGTCGAGCGCCCGGAGGCGTGCAGCGGATCGTAGGGGGTGTGGTTGACCGCGCGGACGATCCAGTCGGCGCCGACATCGAGGACGTTGATGCACGCCGGCGCCTGCTCGAAGCCGCCGAGGAGGCGCCGCTCGCCGGTGAGTGCGTACGACAGGATTGCCCGGTTGACCCCGCCGTGGAGGACCGCGAGGACGGTGTCCCAGGTCTCGTCGGCCAGGAGCCGCTCGAGGGCCGGCAGGACGCGATCGAGCAGCGAGCCCGCCGTCTCGCCGCCGAGGAAAGTTGCGTCGAGCGGCACGTCGCCTCGGAATGCGCCCGTGAAGGTCGCCTCCAGCTCCTCGTCTGCGAGCTCGTCGAGCCTGCCGCCCGCGAGCTCGCGCAGCTCGGGCCACGACTCCGGCTCCACGGCGGGCGCCACGATCCGGGCCGTCTCGATCGTCCGCGGCAGGCCGCTGGTCACGACCCGATCGAAGTGGACGCCGGCGAGAGCCTGCGCCGCGGCGCCGGCCTGACCCCGGCCGCGGGCGGTCAGCGGGACCCGGTCGGGGTGTACGGGGTGACCGTCGCCCTCGAAGTAGGAGACCTCGGCGTGGCGGAGCAGGTAGAGCCGGCGGCGGCTCAGCGGTAGTGCTCCAGGTACTTCGGGTTCGCCACGCGCAGCTTGGCGGCGACGTGCTCCTTCAGCGTCTCGAGCACGTCCGCGGGCGCCTCGCCGGCCCGGATCGCCCGCGCGAGCTCGGCGACGTCCGGCTCGCCCGGGCCCGCCGGGGAAGCCTCGAGCTGCCGCTGGAGGATTCCGAGCCCGTTGATCGCGACGATCGTGCGGAAGCGAAGGCGATGGTCGTCGAGGGCCGGCAGGATCTCCCGCTCGAGGAACTCGCGCACCGCCTCAGCGAGCTCGGCCGGGGTCGGGCGGTCGTGGCTCACGCCGCCTCGATCAGGTCGAGCAGCTCGTACTCCATCTCGGCGGCGATCCTGCCGAGCACGGCGAGCTCGACGCTCCGCTCGAGACCGTTCAGGTGCCGGCGCGACTGCGTCAGGGCGCCGACGGCCCACTTCGCGTTGCCGAGCACCTCCCACCAGTGCAGCTCCTCGCCGACGACGACGACGCCCGTTCGCTCGCGGTAGCGCTCGAGGTACGGCTCGAGGTCGCCGACGCCGCCGAGCCGCAGCCCGTCGGCCCCGAAGCGCCAGGCGCGGACGAGCGGCCAGCTCAGGTCCTCGCGCGGGTCGGCGAGGTGGGCGAACTCCCAGTCGAGCAGCGCGACGAGCCCCCCGGGCCCGACGACCACGTTGCCGATCCGGAAGTCCCCGTGGGTGACGACGTCGGGCAGCGGAACGGGGCGGCGTTCGTCCAGCCACCGCAGGCCGTACTCGATCGCCGGGTGGGGCTCCTCGACCGAGTCGAGCTCGCCGCGCAGGCGCTCGACCGGGTCGCTCGCGCGCAGGAACGGGAGCCTTGCCGGCGGGATCGCGTGGATCGCCGCCAGCTGGTCTGCGAGCTGGGTCTCGAGACCGCGGGGCGGAGCCTTGACGATCCGCCGGCCGATCGTCTCGCCCTCGACGCGCTCCATCGCGAAGGCTGCGCGCTCGCCGAGCGAGCCGAGGTAGGCCACCGGCCGCGGGACGCTGACGCCCGCCTCGAACGCGGCCTTCAGGACGGCGAACTCGTGCTCGAGCGAGAGCGTGTCCGAGTGGATGACGCCTCCGGCCGCACGGCGGACGATCAGCCGCCCCGTCTCCGAGTCGACGTCCCAGGCCTCCTTCGAGGCCCCGCCGGCGAGGAGCCGCATCGACCGGACCGGCGCGCCGAGACGCTCCTCGAGCTCGCTCGCCCAGTCCGGCCGGCTCACCAGGCCGACTGGCCGCCGTCCACGACGAGCGTATGCCCGGTGACGAAGCCCGACGCCCCGGACGAGAGGAACACGACGGCCCCCTTCAGGTCGTCGGGGCCGCCGAAACGCCTGAGCGGAACGTGCTCGAGAAGCGCCTTGCCGTGCTGATCGAGCACGGCGCTGGACATGTCGGACGGGAACCAGCCGGGGGCGATCGCGTTGACCGTGATCCGGTGCCGGGCCCACTTGCAGGCGAGGTCCTTCGTGAACGAGACGACGCCGCCCTTGCTGGCGTTGTACGGGATCGCGTTCATCACCTCGGGGGGCCCGCCGCCGAGCGCGGCGACCGAGGCGATGTTCACGATCCTGCCGCCCTCGCCCTGCTCGATCATCACGCGGCCGGCCGCCTGCGAGCAGAGGAAGACCCCGGTCAGGTTGACGTCGATCACCTTCTGCCAGCCCTCGAGTGAGATGTCCTCGGGCCACCCCGCCCAGACCGTGCCCGCGTTGTTGACGAGGATGTCGATGCGGCCGAAGTCGTAGCGGGCCCGCGCGACGACGGCCTGGACCTCCTCCTGGTCTCGGACGTCGCACCGGAGCCCGAGCGTCCTGACCCCGAGCTGCGCCAGCTCGGCCGCGGCCTCCTCGCAGCGCTCGGCCATGCGGGCGCAGAGGACGAGGTCGGCCCCCGACTCGGCGAGCGCGGTCGCCATCTGCAGGCCGATGCCGCTCCCGCCCCCGGTGACGATCGCGACCCGGCCGCTCAGGTCGAAGAGCTCTTGCGGATGCATCTCTAGGCCGCCAGCTCCGCGAGCACGCGCAGCGATCCGGGCTCGTAGGCGTGCACGATCATCGTCGTCACGCCGCATTCTCTCCAGGCGTCGAGACGCTCGGCGATCCGCTCGCGCGGGCCGACGAGCGCGACCTCCTCGACGAGCGCGTCGGGGACGGCTGCGGCCGCGTCGCGCTTCTTGCCCTCGAGGTAGAGGTCCTGGATCAACGCTGCCTCGGCCTCGTAGCCGTAGCGTCCGACCAGGGTGTTGTAGAAGTTCTTGCCGCGCGCGCCCATGCCGCCGACGTAGAGCGCGAGCACCGGCCGCACGAGGTCGCGTGCGGACTCGAGGTCGTCGGTGACGACGAGCGGGACCGAGGTGGCGGCGATCTCGAAGCCGTCGAGGGTGCGGCCGCCCCGGGCGAGGCCCTCCCGGAGGGACGGGAGGAAGACCTCGGCAAGGCGCTCCGGCGAGAGGAAGACCGGCAGCCAGCCGTCGGCGATCTCGCCTGCGAGCGCGACGTTCTTCGGGCCGACCGCGGCGAGGTAGATCGGAATCGAGTCCCGCAGGGGCCGCATCAGCAGCTTCAGCGGCTTGCCGAGGCCGGTCGCGCCCTCGCCGGCGTAGGGGATGTCGTAGTGCTCGCCGTGGTGCTCGACGGTCTCGCGGCGGAGCGTCCGGCGGACGAGCTCGACGTACTCGCGCGTGCGGGCGAGCGGCTTTCCCCAGGGCTGGCCGTGCCAGCCCTCGACCACCTGGGGGCCGGATGTACCGAGCCCGAGCAGGAAGCGGCCGCCGGACATGAGATCGAGGGTCGCGGCGGTCATCGCGGTCGCGGCGGGCGTCCGCGCCGGCATCTGCATGATCGCCGCCCCGACCTTGAGCCGGGTCGTCGTCGCCGCGAGCCAGCTGAGAACCGTCACCGCGTCCGTCCCCCACGACTCGGCTGCCCAGGCCGAGTCGAAGCCGAGGCGCTCGGCCTCCTGCGCCAGCGCGATCAGGTCGGTCGGATTCGTCCCCGGTGGCGCGTACCCCATCCCGAATCCGAGCTTCATCGGGCGACTCTAAACCGCCGCGGGC
>JACDAS010000290.1 GCA_013695295.1 Actinomycetota bacterium
CGGGAGGGTCGACGGCGCCGGACTGCTCGCGGGCCAGTGCGCGCCGGCGGGCATCGGACAGCCTGCGGGCAATGGTCGTGGATGGCTCGATGTCGACGAGGAGCAGCGCCTCCTCGAACGCGGGGCCGCGAACGACCACGTCGCCGTCCTGGTCGAGGACGACGCTGTGGCCGTCGAAGACCAGCTCGTCCTGGCCGCCGACGGCGTTCACGAGGACGATCCAGCAGACATTGTCTCGTGCGCGTGTGGCGAGCATCTGCTCGCGCTCGCGCCCCTTGCCGAGGTGGAACGGCGAGGCCGAGATGTTTGCGACCACGTGCGCTCCAGCGAGGGCGAGCTCCGTCGCGGGCGGGCCTGGCTGCCAGATGTCCTCGCAGATCGTTGGTCCGACCAGCGTCTCTCCGAATCGGAGCAGTAGGAGGTCGTGGCCCGCCTGGAAGTACCGGTCCTCGTCGAAGACGCCGTAGTTCGGAAGGAAGCGCTTCCGGTAGAAGCCCTTGACCTCGCCGTCCGCGCACACCGCACAGGCGTTGAAGAGGTTGCGGTCGAGCAGTGGTGCGCCGACGAGCGCCGCGATCCCATTGGCCTCGCGGGCGATCAGCTCGAGGCTTTGCTGCGCGGCGCGCAGGAAGCTCGGACGAAGGAGCAAGTCCTCGGGCGGGTAGCCCGTGACAGCGAGCTCGGGGAAGAGCACGAGCTCGGCGGCCGCGTCCCGCGCCTCGGCGAGACGCGCCAGGATGCGGTCCCGATTGCCGTCGAGGTCTCCGACCACGCTGTTGATCTGCGCGAGTGCTAGGCGCATGGTTACTCGGAGTCTAGCGGTTTTCGCCTCAACGGCAAAAACCGGAGTTCAGATCGCTCGGGCGATGTCGTCGAGCGACTCGGGATTCTCGAGCGACGAGAGATCACCGGGATCCTCGCCGAGTGCGCTCGCGCGGACGGCCCGGCGAACGATCTTCGCGCTCCGCGTTTTCGGAAGCGCCGGGACGAAGATGACGCGATCGGGGCGGAAGGCCTTCCCGAGCTCGCCAGCGGCTGCTCCCCCGACCTCGGCCGCGAGCTCCTCGGTCGCCTCGATGCCGGGGAGAAGCGTGCAGAAGACCCACGCCACCTCGCCTTTGACCTCGTGTGGGATCCCGACCGCAGCGGCTTCCGTCACTGCCGGATGACCGACCACCGCGGACTCGATCTCGGCGGGCCCGATGCGCTTGCCGGCGAGGTTCAGGGTGTCATCCGAGCGTCCGTGGAGGAACCAGTAGCCGTCGTCGTCGATCGAGGCCCAGTCGCCGTGCGTCCAGATCCCCGGGAAGCGTCGCCAGTACGCGTCGAGGTAGCGCTCGGAGTCGCCCCAGAACCCGCGGGTCATCCCGGGAAATGGCCGGCGGCAGACGAGCTCGCCGACCTCGCCGCGCAGGGACTCGCCGTCGGCATCGACGACGTCCATCGCCATCCCGAGGGCCGGGCCGCCGACCGAGCAGGTCTTGATCGGGACCGCCGGCGTCGGGGAGAGGAAGCAGGCGCCGACCTCGGTGCCCCCCGAGCAGTTGATGATCGGGCAGCGGCCCTGGCCGACGTGGCGGTGCAGCCAGCGGTACGGCTCGGGGTTCCACGGCTCGCCCGTCGTCACGAGCACGCGCAGCGACGAGAGGTCCGACGTCGGCTCACCGTGGGGGATCAGCGCGCGGGCGAGCGTCGGGGAGAGGCCGAGAACGGACACCCGCTCGGTCTCGACGAGCGACCAGAGCCGGTCGGGCGGCCAGTCCGGAGCCCCTTCCGCGAAGACGATCGTGCAGCCGAGCGCCCCGCCCCCGACGAGCGTCCAGGGCCCCATGATCCAGCCCATGTCGGTCGAGAAGTGGAGCACGTCTTGGGGGCTGACATCAGCCTGGTAGGCGGCCTCGCGCGCGATCGAGACGAGGAAGCCGCCCTGGACGTGTAGCACGCCCTTCGGGCGTCCGGTCGTGCCCGACGTGTACGCGAGCAGGTAGGGGTGCTCCGAGTCGACCGCCAGCGGCTCCAGCGTGCCGGGGGCGTCCCCGAGGGCCTCGTCCCAGAAGACGTCGCGCCCGGCCGTCATGGGGACATCGGCACGTCCGAGCCGCCGCCAGACGAGGACGTGCTGGAGCGCGGGCGCCTCGCGGGCGGCGGCGTCGACGATCTGCTTCATCGGCAGCTCGCGGCCCCGGCGGAGCGACCCGTCGGCGGTGATCACGACCTTCGCGCCCGAGTCCTGGAGCCGGCCTGCGACCGAAGGTGCCGCGAAGCCCGAGAAGACCGGCACCTGGACCGCTCCGAGGTGCGCGCACGCGTGCGATGCGATCGCGACCTCGGGCGCCATCGGGAGGTAGGTCGCGACCCGGTCTCCGGGCTCGACCCCGAGCGCCGCGAGCGCCTCCGCCAGCCGGACCACCTCGTGCGAGAGCTGCGCGAAGGAGAGCGAGCGCCGCTCCCCGTCCTCGCTCTGCCAGACGACGGCCTCGGCGAGTGCCCGCGGCCCCGCGGCCCAGCGGTGGACACAGTTCCAGGCGATGTTGAGCCTTCCCCCGACGAACCAGGTGGCCCACTCCGGGCCCCGGGAGGTGTCGACGACCTGCCGCCACGGCTCGAAGAACTCGAGCCCCAGGTCCTCCACGGCGGCCGGCCAGAACCACTCAGGATCGACCACCGAGCGGGCGACGAGCTCGCGGTAGTCCGAGTACCCGTGCCTGCGCATCAGCCGGACGACGTTCGCCCGCTCGAGCACCTCCGGCGTCGGCTCCCAGATCACCTCCATGTGCGAGGAGCGTAGAGCGAACTGCGCCGATCGTTGACTTGGAGGTGGATGCGCGCGAGGCTGATCACGCCGAGAACCGCAGCTGACGGGCGGGAAGCTCGCGGATCTCCTGGGCCGGCGGCGCATCTTCATCGTACGACGCGCGGGCACCGGGCCAGTTCGTCGAAGGCTTCCAGAGGGCGCCGATCGTCGCTGCGGCGATCGCTTTCGCCGCGGCCGTGGTGGCCGTGGTCACCGTTCGTCACGCGCGCCACGGCGAGGCTCCGGCAGCCGCCGAGGCTCGCGCGTGAGAGCGCGGGACGACCCTCCCCGGCTGCGGCGTCCGGGGAAGATCAGTCCCTGGGAGAGGGTCTTCCGCCTACTATGAGGGCGACGCCGCAATGCGTGGCTCTGCGGCCCAGGCACGCATCGGGTTTGTCGTCGCCGGCTGGCGTCTTACCCCCCTGCCCCGGCACGTGGCCGGTGGCAAGGTGGAACAGACTATAGAGTGGGTTTCGAGAACCGTCAAGTCGCTCAGTCAAGTGATTTCAGGTTGGGTAGTTGACGGCGCTCATTGTCTCAACATAGCCCTTTTGGGGGACTCTGGAAAGAAGCTGCCTTGCTTTTCAGTGAAGTATCAGCTTGAGTGTGTTTGAGGAGTCGGACGAATGACCGAGATCACACGCGCCAAGCTCGACGAGCGCTCGCGCGAGCGAGCTGGTCTCGCGGTCCGGGTACGGCAGCTTCGTGCCGCCGCCGGCCTGACCCAGACCGAGCTCGCGGGGGACCGGTTCTCCAAGGAGTACGTCAGCCAGATCGAGCGGGGGAAGACTCGCCCGACGGCCGAGACGATCGAGTGGCTCGCGGGCCGGCTCGGCGTCGACCCCGGCTTCCTCGCGAGTGGCGTCGCCACCGACGAGCGAAGCAGGGTCGAGGCCGCTCTCGCCCGTGCTGAGGCTCTGCACGAGGCCCGGCGATTCGAGGAGGCAGGCGCCGAGCTCGAGCGTGTGCAGCTGGCGGCACTCGCCACGGGCTCCGTGGAGCTGGAGGCCCGCTGGCTCTCCAGCGCCGCGTGGACGCGCATGGAGCTCGGCGATGTGCGCCTCGCGAGCGAGCAGCTTGGACGGGCGCGAGCGCTCGCCGAGAGCCCCGCATTCTCGGACGTCGACCGGGCCGGGTTCCTCTTCCGGCTCGGAGTGTGCCGGTACAAGCTCTCGAGCATCTCGACCGCGCTCTCGCTGCTGACCGAGGCGCTCGGACTCGCGGAGCGGACCGACCTGCCGAGCGATCTGCTGCGCTCGGAGATCCTGAGCTGGCGCTCCCGCTGCTACCGCCGCCAGCGCGACCTCGAGGCGGCGCGCGAGGACGCCGAGAACGCGCTCGAGCTTGCCCGGGGCCTCGACGACCGCCCTCGCATGGCAAATGCCTTCGTCCAGGCCTCGCTCGTCGCCGAGCGCATGGGTCACTGGGTGCTCGCACGCACGTACGCCGAGCGCGCGAAGGCGCACTACGAGGAGCTGAACGACGACCGCAACATCGCAGGTCTCCTCAACAACCTTGGCGGGCTGAACCTCATGCTCGGCCGGCCCGACGACGCGATCGAGTACCTGAAGCGCTCCTACGGCGTTGCGCTGGATGCCGACAGCGTCGAGGACGCCGCCCAGGCAGCCGGGTCGCTGGCGACCGTCCACCTCCATGTGGCCGACTACCCCCTGGCCGAGCAGCTCGCGCGCCAGTCCCTCGACCTCCTGGCGGGACGCGACGACTACCTCCACGAGATCGGGCCGACCCAGCTCGTGCTGGGTCGGGCGCTCCTCGAGCAGGGCCGCCTCGACGAAGCTGAGACGTGCTTCAGGGCCGCGGACGTCAGTTTCCAGCAGCTCTCCTCCGCCAGTCACCGCGCCGCGGGCTGGATCGCGATGGGCGACCTTGCGACGCGGCGGGGAGACGATCGCTCGGCCGCCCGCCTGTACCGGCTGGCCGCGGAAGCCCTTCAAGACGTTCGCTTCTAAAGCCGAAAGGAGGTGACATGACGACTCGCTTCATCATCACGCTCACCGCCAGCCTGTTCGCGCTCTGCCTGCAGGCGTTCGCAGGGGTCGAGGGCAGCGCCGATCTCCTCGGCGACAGCTGGTTCGACGGACGCTAGACGCCCCAAGAAGCTCTAGGAGTAGACTCGGCCGCGTGGGGGTTGGCAAGGCGTGGCTGCTGCTCGCGCTACTCCTCCTGGTAGGAGGGTGCGGCTCCGGGGAGGGATCGAAGGACGATGTGGCACCTCCTCCGGGGTCACTCGCGGCACTCCTCGCGCGCCCAGGCCCCAACGTTGCCTGGATTCCAGGGACGAGCGACTACGCTCCCGGGCCGGTCCGGGTCTCCTTCCTCGTCGTCCGGAAGGACGGGAGCCTCGTCGAGCGGTCGCGCGCCCGGGTCTGGGTCGCGAGGTCGCTCGAGGCACCACCGCTCCTCCGGGTCGATGCCTCGCTCGAGCTGGTCGGCGTTCCGGGGGTCTCGTCGGACCGGCTCGACGTGACGCGGCTCTACGTCGCGCGGCTGACCCTGCCCTCGGCGGGCCGGTACTACCTGCTCGCCGAGCCGATCGGGGGCTCGAGGCCCGTCCAGGCGCTCGGTGACCTGCGGGTCGCCGAGCGGACGAAGGCGCCTGCGGTGGGAGCACGGGCGATCCCGTCCAGGACGCCGACGATCCGCAGCACGCGCGGCGACTTCGCCCGTCTGACGACGCGGACGCCGCCGGACCGCGAGCTGCTGCGCCATTCGATCGCCGAGTCGCTCGCCGCGAAGCGGCCCTTCGTCGTCGCCTTCGCGACTCCGAAGTTTTGCACCAGCCGCACCTGCGCGCCCGTGGTGGACGTCGTCGACGCGGTCCGGCGTCGCTTCGCCGGCAGCTCGGTCCGTTTCATCCACGTCGAGATCTACGAGGGCAACGAACCCGCTGCTGGGCTCAACCGCTGGGTCAAGGAGTGGCGCCTGCCAACCGAGCCGTTCGTGTTCCTGGTCGGCGAGGACGGCCGGATCAAGGCGAGGTTCGAGGGCTCGGTGTCCGTTCGCGAGCTCGCCCGAGCCGTCCGGACGACGCTCGTGGGCTAGCTTCACCAGACCCGACGAGGAGGGACGATGGCGGAGAACGGATACGAGAAGGCTGTGCTCGTGACCACCGAGTGGCTCGCCGAGCATCTGGGCGATGCGGGGGTGGTGGTCGCCGAGGTCGACGAGAACCCCGACATCTACGACGACGGGCATATCCCCGGGGCGATCAAGCTCCACTGGCGGGAGGACCTCCAGGACCCGCTCGAGCGCGACCTGATCGAGCGCGAGCAGTTCGAGCGCCTGCTGGGCGGCCTCGGGATCTCGAACGACACTGCGCTCGTCCTCTACGGCGACAAGAACAACTGGTTCGCGGCCTATGCCTACTGGTACGTGAAGATCTACGGCCACCAGGACGTCCGCATCCTCGACGGGGGCCGCCAGAAGTGGATCGACGAAGGGCGTGAGTTGACGGCCGAAGTGCCCGTGTCGGCGCCTGCCTCTTACCGTGCGCAGGAGCGTGACGAGACGATCCGCGCGTACCGCGACGCCGTCCGCGGCACGATCGGGGCCGAGGACAAGGCACTGGTCGACGTGCGGAGCCCGCAGGAGTTCTCGGGCGACCTCATCGCGCCTCCGGGTTACGAGCAGGAGGGCGCTCAGCGGGCTGGCCACATCCCGAGCGCGCAGTCGATCCCGTGGGCCCAGGCGGTGCGGGACGATGGCACGTTCAAGCCCGCCGAGGAGCTCCGCGAGCTTTACGGCGGCAAGGGGATCACGCCCGACAAGGCCGTCACCGCCTACTGCCGGATCGGCGAGCGCAGTGCGCACACGTGGTTCGTCCTGCGCGAGCTGCTCGGGTACCGGGACGTGCGGAACTACGACGGCTCGTGGACGGAGTGGGGGAACCTCGTCGACGTACCGATCGAGCGCGGGCCGTAGAACGAGTCCTTACCCTCCAGACCTCGGAGACCGTGGACCGAAACGTTCGCACGGGTTCCGTAGACGAAAGGCCTCGCGATCCCTACAGTTCCCGCCGAACCCGGCGACGAGGAGGACAGGTGGAGACCGATACGGGCAGGATCCGACTCACGGACCTCGCGTCCTGCGGCGGCTGCGCGGCGAAGTACTCGGCCGCCCGGCTCGAGCAGCTCCTGGCCGGATTCGTCCCGGTCGAGGCCGAGAACCTGCTCGTCGGGCTTGCCCCTGCCGACGATGCGGCGGTCTACAAGCTCGACGAGGAGCGTGCGCTCATCTTCACGCTCGACTTCTTCCCGCCGGTCGTCGACGACCCTGGTGACTACGGCGCGATCGCGGCGACCAACGCGCTGAATGACGTCTTCGCCATGGGCGGCGTCCCCCTGCTGGCGCTCTCGATCGCCGCCTTCCCGGAAGAGCTGCCGATCGAGATGCTCGCCGAGATCTTCGCGTCGGCCGACGCCCAGGTCCGCGCCGCCGGCGCGGTCCTCGCCGGTGGCCACACGATCCGCGACGCCGAGCCGAAATACGGGCTGGCCGTGATCGGAACCGTCTCGCCGCGGGGGATCTGGCCGAAGAACGGTGCGAGGCCCGGCGACGCGGTCTTCCTGACGAAGCCACTCGGAACCGGCCTGATCATGACCGGCCGCAAGCGCGGCGAGGTCGGCACCCAGCCGCTCGAGCGGGCGATCAAGTGGATGCGCACTCTGAACGCCGCCGCCGCCGACGTCCTCCGGCCGTTCGAGCCGAACGCGGTCACCGATGTCACGGGCTTCGGTCTCTTCGGGCACGCGCACGAGGTCGCCGATCGCAGCGGAGTGCGGATCCGGCTCGAGTCCGAGCGCTTTCCGGCGATCGACGGAGCCCTCGATTCTGCGCGCAAGGGCGTCCGGACGAGCGGCGACCCACGAAACCGGGACTTCGCCGCCCGGCGCGTCTCGTCGGAGGGGGTCTCGGACGCGCTCGTGGCGCTCGGTTACGACCCGCAGACCGCCGGGGGGCTGCTCGTCTCGCTCCCCGCGGAGAAGGGGCCCGCGCTCGAGGCCGAGTTCATGGCGCGCAAGCTCTTCCTCCGGCGGGTGGGCCACGTCGAGGAGGGAACCGGGGTCGTCGTCGCGTGACGCCCGCTCGCCTCGCGCGAGGCATGATCCACGGGCGCTTCCAACCCTTCCACAGCGGCCATCTCGAGTACCTACGCGGCGCGGCCGACCGCTCGAGCGAGGTGTTCGTGGGGATCACGAACCCGGACCCAGCCCGGATCAAGCCCGAGCCGAGCGACCCTCTGCGCCACCTTCCGGAGTCGAATCCCTTCAGCTATGTCGAGCGCCTGCTGATGGTCGAGGCAGCGGCCCGCGAGGACCTGGGCCTGGAACCGGGGCGGGTGCACGTGATCCCCTTTCCGGTCAACGAGCCAGAGCTCTGGAGCGCGTACGTCCCCGCGGGCGCCACCCAGTACCTGAGGCTCTTCTCCGGGTGGGGGCAAGCGAAGCTCGCGCGCCTCCGCGAGGCGGGCTACGAGGTGGTCGTGCTCGACGAGGGGACCGACAAGGAGGTGTCCGGCGCCGACGTGCGGGCAGCCCTTCGCGGCGGCGGAGACTGGGAGGCGCTGGTGCCGGAGGGCGTGGCGCGCGTGCTCAGAGAGCTCGGCTGCACCCCGGCACCCGCCGCCCGCTGACGTGCACCCGATCGTCGTCTTGCTCCTCGACGGCCTCGGCGACCGCGCGCACGACGTGCTCGGCGGCCGGACCGGCAACGAGGCCGCGACGACCCCGAACCTCGACGCCCTCGCTGCGGGTGGATCGTGCGGCGTGCTCTACGCGGTCGGCCCGGGCCGGGCACCCGCCAGCGAGGTGGCGCACTGGTCGATGCTCGGCTACCGGCCGGACGAGTTTCCCGGGAGAGCGGTGCTCGAGGCGCTCGGTCGCGGGCTCGAGGTCCGGACAGACGAGGTCTACGCCTACGCGGCCCTGCGCGCGGCCGAGCGCCGCAGCGACGGCTGGTGGCTGACCGGCAGGCCGCACCGAGACGATGACGCCGCCGAGGCCGAGCGGCTCGTCCGGCGCTGCGACCGGATCGTGGTGGACGGCCTTCGCTTCTCGCTCGAGCACGTCTGGCGCGGCGAGGCGCTGCTGCGCGTGGCCGGCGGGGCCGACGACCGCGTCACCGACACGGACGCGTTCTTCCGTGACCGCCACCCGGTCCTCAGGCCGCTGCCGCTCGTCCCCGAGGCCGGCCGCACGGCAGGCGCCGCCGAGGGCTGGACGCGCCAGGTGATCGAGCGGCTCGACGGCGAGCGGTTCCCCCTGATCACGCTCAAGTGGTGGGGCAGGCTCCGGCCCGCGCCGAGCTTCGCCGAACGCCACGGTCTCGCGGGGTCGTTCATTGCGGACTCGGCGTTCCTCCGCGGCCTCGGCCGCCTGGTCGGGCTCGAGCCGATCCAGGCAGCCGAGACCGACGATCCGGTCGGAGACCTCCGGAAGCGGGTCGAGCTCGTCCGGCAACGGCTCGAGGCCGGCGACACGTTCGTCTTCTGCCACCAGAAGACGACCGACGCGGCAGGCCACACGAAGGAGCCCGAGACCAAGCGGCGCACGATCGAGCAGCTCGACGGCGCGCTCGAAGCCCTCCCGACCGACACGGCGATCGTCTGCATCACCGGCGACCACGCGACGCCCGCCTCGCCCGAGGTGATCCACTCCGGTGATCCCGTGCCGCTCGTCGTCTGTGGGCCCGGCGTCCGCGCCGACCGAACCTCGAGCTTCGGCGAGCTCGACTGCGCGCAGGGGATCCTCGGCCATCTGCGCGGCCCCGACCTGATGCCCGTGCTCCTGAACGCGGCCGACCGGCCGCTCTTCCTCGGCTCGCGCCCGACCCCGTTCGACGGCGCCGACGGGTACCCGCTGCTGCTCGAGCCGCTGGATGGTTTGAGCGATCGGGGACGCGACCCACTGGAGCCCTAGCGCGTACCCTGCGCCGGGTGCACGTGGAGTCGACGCGCATGGCGCGTTTCCGCGCCTTCGAGGTCACGCCGGAACGCTTCCGGAAGGTGGCGACGGCCGCGCTCCTCGCGATCTTGGTCGTGATCGGGACCGGGGCGGTCGTCCGGCTCACGGGCTCGGGGCTCGGTTGCGAGAACTGGCCGCGCTGCGGCGACACGCCGTTCCCGGAGAAGGACGGGCATGCTGCGATCGAGTTCGGAAACCGCGTGATCGGGGCGATCACGATCGGCTTCACGCTGGCCCTGTGGCTCGCCGCTCGCCGCGTGCCCGCGCTGCCCGCACGCGTGCGGCGCCTGACGCTCGCGCTCTTCGCCGGCAACGTCGCCCAGATCCCGCTCGGCGGCCTCACGGTCATCTTCGAGCTCCACCCGCTGCTGGTGATGTCCCACTTCCTGCTCGCGATGGCGATGCTCGCCCTCGCGGTGGTCGTCCTCGTCGAGGCGCGCGGCTTCGAGAGCGGCTGGGCCCGGCCGCTCGTCCCGCGCGAGCTCCGCCTGGCCGGCTTCGTCCTCGCCGGGGCCGCCGCGCTGCTCGTGATCAGCGGCGCCTTCGCCACGGCGGCGGGCCCCCATGCCGGCGACAGCTCGGAGATCGACCGTCTCGGCGAGCCGGTCTCGTCCGTGTACGTCCACGCGGGCCTGACGGCGGTCTTCGGCAGCTCGTTCCTGCTCGTGCTCGGGTACCTCGCGGCGAGGCGAGCCGACGCGCCGCGGCTGCTCGTGCTCGCCCTGGGCGTCCTCGGGCTGCTCCTCGTCCAGATCGGGATCGGCGAGCTCCAGTACCACACCGGCCTGCCCTGGCTGCTCGTGCTCGCCCACGTCTGGTCGGGGGCGGCGGTCTGGGCGGGTGTCGTCGCGCTCGCGATGCTGATCGCGAAGCCCCTGGCGTCTCTGTCACACCCCCGGACGTAGACTGAGCGGGTGTCCGAGGAGCTGCGGATCTCGCGCCGCCCGACCCTGCGTCGGCCCGTGCTCATCGCGGCTTTCCGCGGCTGGAACGACGGCGGCCAGGGTGCGTCCCTCGCCGGCGGCTATCTCGCCAAGACCTGGGAGGCGCGTCGCTTCGCCGACATCGATCCCGAAGGGTTCTTCGACTTCCAGGCGACGCGGCCGCACGTGTCGCTCGTCGACGGCGTCACGCGCCGGATCGACTGGCCCGAGAACGCGTTCTACCACGCGCCGATCGAGGGGCTCGACCGCGACGCCGTGCTGCTGCTCGGTGTAGAGCCGAACGTCCGCTGGCGCGCTTTTACCGGCCTGATCGTCGGGCTCGCCAAGGAGCTCGAGGTCGAGCTCCTGATCACGCTCGGATCGCTGCTCGCGGACGTACCCCACACGCGGCCTGCGCCGGTGACCGGGGCGGCGAGCTCTCCCGAGCTGATCGAGGAGCTCGGGCTCGAGGCATCGCGCTACGAGGGGCCGACCGGCGTGGTCGGGGCGCTGCACGACCTCTGCCGCAGGGAGGAGCTACCTTCGGCCAGCCTCTGGGCGGCCGTGCCCCACTACGTCTCGCTGACGCCGAGCCCGCGTGCGGCGCAGGCCCTCTGCGACCGGCTCGGCAAGCTGCTCGGCGGCAATGTGGACACCGAGGAGCTTCAGCGGGCCGCGGAGGCCTACTCGGAGCAGGTGAGCGAGGCGGTGTCGTCCGACGAGGAGACCGCGACCTACGTCGCCGAGCTGGAACAGCGCGCCGACGAGCTCACGTCGGAGAGCGAGCTGCCCTCGGGCGACGCGCTGGCTGCCGAGCTGACGCGCTTCCTGCGCGAGCGCGACGCCGAGGACGAGAACCCGGCCGGCGGCTCGACCGAGCACTGACCCGCTCCGGCTCGAGCCTCTAGCTCCAGCAGCCCTTCCGGGGAGCCTGCAACTCGCGAGGTTGTGACAGCTCTTCGGCGGAGCCTCGGCGCTTAGCTGGCGGGTGGACGCCGTAGGATCTGCGACGGTGGCGGCCGGAGCCGGGCTCTGCCCGGCGGGAGGCCAAGCGCGGCAGGGCCGTGGAGGGCAGAAGGG